>NZ_JBMPOR010000007.1:0-240816 GCF_049340265.1 Undibacterium sp. Di26W | reverse complement strand
TCAGTTTTGGGGTGATCAGTGTGCCGCCGTTGTCATTGGCATTACCCAGTGTGGCTGTCAGGGTATTGGAGATGCCGGTACCGGTCAGTTGGTCTTCGTCTTGCAGGCTGTTGATACGGGCATTGCCGCCTGGTGTGTAGACTTGTGGGGCTGTGAATGTTTCGCCGGAAACAATGTCAGTACCGTTGGTCAGGACGATTTGGGAACCTGGGCTGTTGGTAACGATTGCTGCAATAGTTGCATCAACAGTGGTTTGTGCTGTGGCCAGTGTGGCTGCATCAACTACTTTGCTCAGCCATACTTTGGCTGTGGCGTTGGCATCAACACCTGCGTAGGCAGTGATTTCTTTGGTGGTGTCAACAGCGGTAGTGAACGATGTCGCTGCAGTCACTTTGGAGTCAACGGCTGTCTTGTCGGCACCAGTGGCACCGCCCAGGATGGACAAGGCTGCTACACCAACGGAGACGACGTTGTTGGTGATTTGGCCTGCCCAGTAAGTCAGACCTGCTGGATCAGCTTCGTGGCCGAACAGGTTTTTGTAAATGGTGTTGACGGTTTGTGCTGTCGTCAGGTTGGCATACGTGTCTGCGTATTCCTTTTGTACGGAGAAGCTTTGTGCGATGTCTTTGAGGGACAGGCTCGACGCTGTCCAATACGCCAGACCCAGTGGGTCCGCTGGACGGTTGAAATAAGCGATGTAAAGCTTTTGGATATCTGCAGTGGTATTGGCCATTTATTTAATATCTCTGACGAATTAATTCAAAAAAACCGGAATTGCATTAGGGCGTGTTGACCTGGTTACACAATATTACAAACATCGGCGGCAAAAGACTATCACGCCAATCTTGATTTACTTGTGACTAATATCACAAATATTTACCCCGCCAAAAACTTGAATGTTAATTTACGTTAACTCAGTAGCTGTCTCAGTAATCATCTCAAGACTAACATATCAAACGTCGTCAATTAAGCCGCTGACGACTTTCCCAGCGTGGTTTAGCCATTCATCTGGGCAAGGGCAAGGAAAATGCAGATATGGATTGTCGTTGGGCCTCTCATAAAATTACCCTCAAGAAATATTTACGTTCGTCTCGCAAGCATTCTGAAACTCTATAGCTTGAGCCTCGGTAGAATGGGCAAGAAAAATTCCCTGAGGGCAGATACAATACGGGCCTTCCGGCAAAAACTGCATTCCGACTTTGTTTACCTTCCGTAACAGGCAATTCGCTGCCCCCTGCTTGCTGGCCCTGCTGATGACGGCTTTGTGTAATGCATCGTCAGCTGCCGATGCCTGTGAGGGCAATCCTGCGCCGATTCGTTACCTGCTGACCTTTGACGATGGCCCCAGTGCTGTGCGACCAGACAATCCGACAGAAAAAGTATTAGCAATTTTGTCGAAAAACCCCTATCAGTCAGATATCAAGGCCGTCTTCTTTACCCAGACGCGGGCAGTCAATGGCGGGGGAACCGAGTACGGGCGCAGCCTGCTGAAACGCGAAGTGGATGAAGGGCATTTGCTGGCCTTTCACACTGCGACCCCACGGCATTCCAATCATCGCTATCTGAAAGAAGATGAATTCAATGCGTCACTGGTATTGGGCATCACTGATCTGACCGGCATTACGGGTATTGCCCCAAAGCTGGTACGCCCCCCCTTCTGGAATTATGACGCACGCACGCTGGATACCTATCACAGCCATGGCTTGCAGATGCTGCTGACGGATTTAAGTGCCAATGACGGCATTATTTATGGCATTAATTTCAGCCTGACCAAGCATCGCAACATGCGCAAGCTGTTATTGGCAGCACGCCCGCACTGGTGCAACAACGAAATGCCTGTGGTGGATGGGGTAACGCCCATCGTCGTTACCTTTCACGACATCAATCCTTATACCGCCAATCATCTGGAAGAGTATCTGGAAATTCTTTTGGATGTCGCTAAAGAACTGGACATACCCACCAGTGAAAAACCATTTTACGATAACCGGGAAGAACTGGAACACGCAGCCCTGGCAAGGGTGGTGAAAGATGCCAGCAACCCGCCAAAGTTACCGGGTATATGGAACTGGTTCTGGAGTTTATTCCGCTGACAAACCAATGTGCAGGAGTTGTGGCGGAGATGTGAACTGCCTGGCACTGCACAGTGTGATGGACAATTCGGGATGCTGGAAGTGTAGGCATTCTGCACTGGTAACATTGAGTTTGATATGCGCTTCCTTACTGGTCCATAGCTGATAAAAATCACGCACGCGGCTTGCCGCGTCCTGTTGCTGTAACCAGGCATTGTCGACAGCATCAAAAGCATGCAATGCCAGTGCGGAAAAATCTCGATCTGGGTCCAACAGTTCAATATCCAGACCCAGCCTGGTGCTGGTACTGACCGCACAAGCAACCCAGTTACCGCTATGCGAAAGGCTGAAGCCAAGATCCGGGTAAGCGGGAAAATCAAGTTGTGGCGCATTGCCCGGACGTTCGGTCAGTTGCAGCGTGCTGGCTGGTACGCCCAGTAATTGACTCAGACTTTGACGTAACAAAATGCGACCTACCAGAAACTGCCACTGACGCTCGCGCCTGACAAAACCTTGGTAACGCTGTAGTTCAGTTGGAGTAAACCAAGAGGTATAGCAAGCTAGTTCCCCATCGTTGACAAGGGAACTATCCACTAGCCATACCTTAGCAATTGGCATTACCAATTAACCGGGCAACTCTTGAAATCAATTAACTTCATTAAAGCCCGATAAAACTTTATAAGTGATTTCGGTATTAGTCGCTTTGACTATTTCTATACGTGCGCCCTTATAACCTAGTATTGGCGACTCGCCCAAATCGTAAGTTACTTCATTATTAAAAGCTGGTCTCGCCAGATTATTGGAAAACTCCCTATACGCAAGCGTGATTCGATTTCCTATTTTTCCGTTATAAAGCAAAGTTTGTTGAAATGCATTCACCGATTTCTTTGCAAGCCTGTTACTGATTGAATATTTAATATCTGCACACTGCTCTTTACTAAAGCAAATTTTATTTTCAGCTTTATAAAGATAAACATCTGTGCCATCTTTTACATACTTGATACGCGTCCCATTTTCCGCTTGGAATGGATATTCCCCTTTAAGTAAAGGAATAGAACCGATCATCTCGTCATTAGCAATAATAAGTGCCGGTTCCAATTGCCCTTTCCCCTGTGTTAATAAACTTTCCCCTATGCCTTTTGTCGCAATAGTGCCTATTTCCGGGAAAGTGAAAGAAGCTATTTCGGTTTGTTTTTTTGAAGCACATCCTGACAGCATAAGAACCAATGCCATCGCTACTGGCAGAATTTTTTTCCAGATACTCATATAGTTTTTCCAATATTAAAGAGTTATCGACTAAAACGTAATTTTTTATCCACAACGTTATTTCAAGATATACAAGTCCAGATCACAATTGAAACGTGTGACTCATTTATTCGAATAATTTCAACATCCACAAAGATAACGCATGTGAGAACAAAATTACAACACTTTTTTATTTATCATCAATCTTCACAAAATCGGCCTTAAGAGCCACACCCGCCATCAAGCCATTAACATGGCATTCAAATTCTGTTTCGCTCGATTTTTCAACATTGTCATAGTTGCTGACGATATTGACCACAGCGTTGGCACCTGAACTTTCAGCACGCTTTTTCAGTTGTAGCATGGCGGATAAAAAAACCCAGTTGCATGCCTGCTCCGTCGACTTGTTGAGCGCATTTGTTTTTTTGTTGGTTTGATCGTTAAGGATCTTTTTTAATACGGGCGGCGTCGCCTGTGTACCAAAATAGTATTTCACCTTACCAGCCAGTCTATACGGTGCATTATTGCTGGCCATTGCTGTTGCAATGGGCAACATCACTACGTTGTCAGCTGCCGCAACCGGCAATGCAAATCCAGTCAGTGTGGCCAATGCAATTACCGTTGAAATCAATTTTTTCATGTTCCATCTCCTGGTTGAAAACCCGCTATCAGCACGCCAGATCATCAAGTATACTTTTTGAAAATCAAAGAGGTATTGATACCGCCAAATGCAAAGTTGTTCGACATCACGTAGTCGCAATCAATGGCCCTGCCCTCGCCTCGAATGTAATCCAGTTCTGCGCATAGTGGATCAAGATCTTGCAAATTGATGGTGGGGGCAAACCAGCCTTCACGCATCATTTCTATGCTGATCCAGGCTTCCAGTGCGCCGCATGCGCCCAGGGTATGCCCCATATAGCTTTTCAGTGAACTGATGGGGATGGCATTGCCAAACACCTGGGCGGTAGCCTGGCTTTCGGCGATATCACCCTGCTGCGTACCAGTGCCATGCGCATTCACGTAGGCGATGTCGGATGGCTGCAATTGTGCATCTTCCAGTGCCAGTTGCATGGCGATCTTCATGGTTTCTGCATTCGGTTGCGTCACATGGCAGCCATCGCTATTGGTACCGAAACCGACCAGCTCGGCATAAATTCTTGCACCGCGTGCCTGTGCATGTTCCAGCTCTTCCAGTATCAGGCTACCGGCACCTTCGCCTATCACCAGGCCGTCACGACCGGCATCGAAAGGCCGTGGCGTATCTTGCGGATTATCATTGCGCACGCTGGTGGCAAACAGGGTGTCGAACACGGCCGCTTCGGTGGCGCATAATTCTTCAGCGCCGCCGGCAATCATGGCGATTTGCTTGCCGCTGCGTATGGCTTCATAGGCATAGCCTATACCCTGGCTGCCTGATGTGCATGCCGATGAAGTCGTGATGACGCGACCGGTCAAGCCAAAAAACACACCAATATTGACTGGTGCCGTATGCGCCATCATTTTGATATAGGTGGTTGCATTGATGCCTTTGGTGGTGCGTTCTTCCATCATGCGGCCAAAATCACCGATGGCACTGGGCGTACCTGCCGATGAGCCGAAAGAGATTCCCATCTTGCCACTGGTCAGCAAAGGGTCATCCAGCAAGCCGGCATCAGCCAGTGCCATTTCACTGGCGCGTGTCGCCATCAGGGCCACTCTGCCCATGCTGCGGGTGGCTTTGCGGTGGTAGCGTTCATTCAGTTCAAAGGGCGCAGCCGGTACCCCCAGCTGTGTATTCAAACCTTCATAGTCACTCCATTCCTGCATGCGCACGACGGCATTGCGGAATTCACCCAACTGTTTGCGGATAGCCGGCCAGTCATTACCCAGAGGGCTGATGCCAGCCATGCCGGTCACGACGACGCGGCGATTTTGCAGATTCATACTCATGTTCATACCCAAATTCATGCCATACCTCCATTCACCGATATGACCTGTCGTGTCACATACGCTGCATCTTCATGCATGAGGAAACTGACCACGGCGGCGACCTCTTCCGGCTTGCCGACCCGGCGTGCCGGTATCATTTTCAAGGCTTCTTCCAGCGGTACTTCGCTGATCATGTCGGTTTCTATCAAGCCTGGTGCCACACAATTGACGGTGATGGCACGCTTGGCCAATTCTATTGCCAATGCCTTGCTGGCACCAATAATACCCGCCTTGGCTGCGCTGTAGTTGACCTGGCCACGATTGCCGATCAGGCCAGACACCGAGGCCATGGTAATGATGCGACCCGGCTTGCGGCGCTGCACCATGGGCATGACCAGGGGATTGAGGACATTATAGAAACCATCCAGATTGGTATTCAGGACCAGATCCCAGTCTTCGCCCGACATCGTCGGAAAAGCGTTATCCCTTGCCACGCCGGCGTTGCAGACCACGCCGTAATAACAACCATGCGCTTCCACATCTGCCAGCAGCAGCGCTGCCGCATTATCCCGTTCGCTGATATCAAACTGCAATACGCGGGCGGCCCGGCCCATACTGGTAATTTCAGTCGCGACAAGCTCAGCCTCTTCACGCTGGCTACGGCAATGCAATACGATATCGTAGCCATCGCGGGCCAGGCGCAAGGCGATGGCCTTGCCTATGCCACGTGAAGATCCGGTTACCAATACACTCTTACTCATCTCTCACTCCGTTGCAGAAATTCTTTGGCATCAGCCGGTTGAAATACCGTAATGGTGGCAACAGCCAGCGACGTGCCTGTTGCCTGATCACGGATGCCACACTCAAATGCCCCTAATCCATTATCACCTTGCAAGACCCGCTGTATCTGCACTTCCAATACGCTGCCGGTGGCAAACACTGGCTGGCTGCAATCGTAACGCCGGGTTCCCAGCAAAAAGCCGACCTTCACTGGTTCATCGCGCAGGCTGGCAAGATAACCGGCATGGGCGGCTATCGCCTGCGCCATGTATTCAATACCGACCCAGGCATCCACACCTTGCGGTTTGCAAAACAGGGTTTCTGGACGGATAGCTACTTCAGCGGTCAGGGTTTCGGCGTCGGCTGCCACTATCCTGTCCAGCAAGACCATTTCGCCATCATGCGGGACCAGGCTGCGCACTGGCGGAAATATAGTTGTGCTTGTTCGATTCATTCTGTCTTCCCCAGCACCAGGCATGCATTCGATCCGCCAAAGGCGAAAGAATTGCTGACTATCCAGCGCAATGGTTTACCTGCCTGCTGCCGTGGTGCCACGATATGCAGGGCTGGCAATTGTGGATCAGCCATACCATCCCACAGATGTGGTGGCAATAAGCCTTGCGGATTGTCATCCTGCATCACCAGCCAGCACAGTGCCGCTTCAATGGCAGCGGCAGCCCCCAGGGCATGCCCGGTAAATGGCTTGGTGGAACTGACAGCAACAGCAGCACCAAATATGTCTTGGATCACGTGTGATTCCATCGCGTCATTCTGCACCGTGGCCGTACCATGCAGGTTGATATAGTCAACCTCGGATGGTGCAATACCGGCACGCTGCAGGGCCTGGGTAATCGCCATACGGGCACCACCACCGGCGGGGTCAGGTGCAGACATGTGGTGACCATCCGAAGATTCACCCCAGCCACACAACGCCACGGCACCGGGTGCGGTTGCGGGTGCGGGCTCGGCAGTCATCAAAAAGAACGCAGCGCCTTCGCCAATATTGATGCCTTTGCGATTGGCACTGAGCGGGTTGCAAAATTCTGTACTGACCGATTCCAGTGCAGAAAAACCGGCCACGGTAAATTCACACAGGCTATCCACACCACCGGTCAGCACTGCATCACACACACCCATTTTGATCAGGCGAGCGGCACTTGCCATCGCCTTGGCGCTGGAAGAACAGGCACTGGAATGGGTGTAGGCTGGCCCACCCGTGCCCAGTTCATGGGCCAGCATGGCAGCCGGTGATCCCATTTCCTGCACTGCATATTGAAATGACGATGGCAGGCTGCCGTGCTCGTGGTAAGCCCGCATGGCGCTCTCTGTGCTGGCAATGCCGGATGTGCTGGTACCGATGACGATACCGACACGGTCAGCCCCAAAGCGCTGTATGGCGACATCTACCGCCTCGCGTATCTGTGCCAGTGCAGCCAACGCCAGTTGATTATTGCGGCTGCGCAAGGTGACGGGCAAATGGCTGACATCCGGCAAGATACCGCGCACCTGGCCTACCGGCAATACCCGTCCCGCTGACCAGGCATCGGTCATCTGCAGGCCGGTACTGGCATCTTCCAGCAAGCGACGCCTGATCTCCTGGTGATTGTCACCCAGGGCACAGACGACGCCACAGTGATGTAAATACAGCTTCATAAATAAAATAGCTTCAACGTGCCGACTGTATGGTCAGGCGATAGTGATAACGCAGGTTGTTCAAAACGACGGTGCCACTCCAGCGCGGCATGCGGCTATAGTCTATGCTGGCCACCAGTTCATTATCCAGATACAGTAGCCGGCGCAAGCCCTGGTCTTCAATACGCCAGCCCGCTGGCAGCGCCTGGGCAATCGCCTGCACTGGCCACAAACTCAATTGCATGTCTTCCAGCACATCTTCGGCCTTGACCTGTGCCGGCAACATCATATGACGCCAGGATTTGAGTTCCTTGCCATCATAGCTGAGACTTAACACGCGCTGACCAAAAGCCAGACCTACCAGCTCCAGTTGCCCACCATCCACTTCCAGTGCAGCATCCAGTTCATCGATGCGGCCATTGCGTTCCACCTTCAGATGTTGCTGCACGCTAAAATTTTCACCCAGGCTGACAGGTGGTAACTTCAAACCCAGGCGTGCCTGATTGGATGCTGGCGGTGCAGTTGCGCAGCCAGACAGCAACGCCAGCATCAGCAACACGGGAAGTGCGACTACTTTATGACTGAACAGGTGGCGCATGATGGCTCCCGGAAGAAGTAAAACACGGCACAATCAGCCAGACCAGGCTGGTACCGATCAGCATGGTCAGCCCAAATGCCTGCAATGCCGGCGTACGGCTCAGGCCCAGTAAACCGAAGGACAATATGGTATTCGCCGCAGACAGCCCCACCGCCAGCCAGGGCGTGGCATTGCGTCGGTCTGCATGTTCCTGCATGAAAATACCGTAATCAACCCCTACCCCCAGCAGCAGCATCAACGCCAGCACATGGAATAATTGCAGACTTTGCCCGGCCAGCCCAAACAGGGTTAGCGTGGCCAGGCTGGCGACCATGGTCGGTGCCAGCACGCGCCATGCATGACGGCGATAACGCGGCCACAGCAAAGCAAATACCAGCACATAGGCAGCACAGACTACCCAGCCCATATACGCGCGATAACGCCCCAGTACCGAAGAAATTTCACTGACTTTATCGACCCACTGCACGCCTTCCAGACCGTCGGCAGTATGTTGCAGAGATGCCAGACCGGCGTTGGCATAGTTCACACCCCGCAGAGCAACAATGCTGGCATATTCACTACCGATATCATTACCGATATCATTACCGATCTCATTACCAATGCGCCCCAGCCACAAATGCCGCCAGGGTTCGCCGGCGGCTGTCTTCAGGAAACTGTCCACGCTCATGCCTTCAGAAGGCTGCAGCAAATGCGCACGGATACCGGCAGCCCAGCTCGCCTCTTCATCCACCTTGACCGCCAGTTGCGACAAGGGGCCACCGTCGGCCAGCAGTTTTTCTTCTATCAACTGCCGCCGTGCCGCCTGTGTCTGTGCCGAAGGCACCCAGTTGGACAGTGCCTGATAACCGGAGATGGTGTGTGCTGCTATCATGGCCTCCAGCTTGCGCTTCAGGATTTCTTCGCGTTGCAACACCATTTCTGCCGAAGCGCCGCGTACCAGGAAATACTGCACCGGGGTCGGCGCATCCAGCAATTTGCCAAGCTTGATCTGATCTGCCACCAACTGTTTTGGCGGTGTTTGCAACAGCCTGATGTCGTCATTTGCGCCCAGCCTGGAACAGGCAAACAGTACCAGCAGTGAAAATGCCAGCAGTATGCCTATACCATAGCGATTCATTCTCAGACGCGGCCAATGCCACAGCACAGCACTGTACCAGGCCACCAGTTTGCCACTTTTCAAACCACCGGCACGCACCAGATGCGGAAACCAGCAGACTACCGTCAGCCAGGCAAATAGCAGGCCCAGGGCAGAAAATGCTGCCATATGCCGCAAGCCGGGAAACGGTGTCAGGCCCAGGCCCAGATAACCGATCACCGCCGCCAGCAAAGTCAGCCCCAGTCCGGGCAGCAGGCGTTTCAGCAATTGATGCGAATCGAGTTCTGCATCGGCATTCAAACGGTTACATAAAAAATAAATGCCGTAATCCTGTGCCACCCCAATCAGGCTGGCACCAAATACCAGTGTCAGCAAATGTATGCCACCAAACAACAGCCAGCAGACCGACATCGCACCCAGAAAACCTATGCCTATCGACATCAGGATCAGCAGGATAGGTTTCAACGAGCGGAAACTGAACCACATCAGCAAAATGATACCGGCCAGGGAACCGACACCGATGGTCGATACTTCAGCATTCGCCTGTTGCCCGGCGGCGGCGGCATGCAATACCACGCCAGCACTGATGATCTGTACGCCCGGCGTTGCCTGCCTTGCGGCATTGGCAGCCTGCGTCAGCAACGGCAACACGGCTTCCTGCGCAGTCAATGAAAACGCCGGTGGTTTCAAGCTCAAGGGCAGCAACACATACTGGTTTTCTGCATCAGCAACAAACAGCATGCCGTCACGCGGTCTGACTGGTGTTTCCTGCGCCCTCTCCTGTACCCAGCCACTGAAAAGACCAAAGGGGTCATCCTGGAAGGAACCCAGTTTGGGACCGGAAAAAGCACCATACATTTTGACCAGTGCAGTCTCGGTCCAGAACTGCGCAGGTTGCGTGCGCAGTTGCTGCTCTTGCTGTGCAGTCAGCAAACCCAGGCTATTCTTTTGAAAAGCTGTCAGCCAGTCGCTTTGGGTCTGGTCGTTGATGGTGGTTGGCGTCAACAGATCGGCGCGAGTGGCGATGACGGTGCTATACGCCTGTGCCGCGCGTTTTGCCTGTTCCCAGTCAGGTGCACCGATCAATACAATCACCCTTTGCTGGGCGGTATCGACCATATGCGCAAAGGATTGCTGCAATACCGGGTCGCGTTCCTGCACCGGCAACAAAGCCAGGATGTCGGTGTCGGGCGTGATGCGTTTGCCCAGCCACAAATAGGCGTTATGTGCCAATAACAGGCACACCACCAGGGCCCAGGCTATGGCCAGGACGGTACCCATGCTAGGCCGATTTTTTAAGACTTTATCCATTCTGTGGTTTGCATGCGTCTACAAAAGCAGGTTCAGGTTGTATGCAGGTCATCAAAACATCGCCAGTTCTTCTGCAGTGATTGCCGTTTCACCGGTTTTAATATCGGAAAAGATAATCGCAGTACGGTCGCCGCTGGCTTCATCGATATGTATGTTTTTTACATACGCTGCGCCATCCAGGCTGATCTGTCCTATGGCTTTGGCCAGCGCCGCTTCACGTGCCTTGAGGCTGACTTTCCAGCTACCGGCGTCAGCCGTGCCATCCACCTCAAACAGCGATTCCAGCTTGCCCAGATCCCCGGACAGCAAGGAAAAAAGCACGCTATTGATCATGCGCACGGTGGGTTCTTTTTGCGCATCCAGCCGCATGGCAACGCGGTCGCCCTGCATATGAACGATTTCATCGCGCGTCAGCCGCAAGGTATTCGGGAAAGGTTGCAGGGTACGCCACAACACACCCTTGCCATTGATCACGCAAAACCGGCCATTTGAAGCCAGCGGTTTTTTCATGCCCACCAGTTGCTTGGTCTGGTCAAAGCGACCGCACAGGACGGCAGGTTTGGCCAGCATGTTCTGGATTTTTGTAGTCAATGCCGAAGTGGCACCGGCATTAGCCGTCAGCAATACTGCCATCAGCGCAAACAGGCTGGAAAGTCTGGGTTTCATGCAGGGGTCACTCCCAATTTTTCAAATAGTACAGGTGGTGAAACAAAGCACATTTCACCACTGCTGATTTCCACCGCGACTTGTGTGGTGCTGGCCCGGGTCAAACGTTTTCCGCTGGCCGCGTCGGTGATCAGATAATCGATCTTCAACCGATTTTCCCATTCGACGATATCGGCACGCAGTTTCAGTCTTTGCCCAAAACTGGCTGGAGCCACATAGCGTAACTGCATGTCTATCACTGGCCATGCATAGCCAGATTCTTTCATCTGCACATAGTTGTACTGAATACTGTCCAGCAGCGCACAACGCGCCACTTCCAGGTATTTGACATAGTTGCCGTGCCAGACTATCTCCATCGGGTCGAGGTCAAAAAACTGTACCTGCATCTCGACTTCGGCAGACCAGCGGCTAGGGGTGGCATTCTTACGCATACAGACTCCATTCCTGTTGCCGCATGCGTTTCAGCAGCAGGCGCAAATCCGGTTCCAGACGGCGGTCTTCCTGTATTGGGGCGATATCTGTGGCCAGGGTTTCCATCATCTGTGTCAATGCTGGTGAAAGCGATAATTCCGGGTGCAGTCGCAAGCGTAACCATACACCCTGACGTACGGTAATCAGCAAGGCGGCCACCACTTGTTCGGTCAGTTCCAGCACGCGCAGGCAATCCCTGGCGGCTATCGTGCCCATGCTGACCTTGTCCTGGTTATGACATTCGGTAGAACGTGAAAACACCGAGGCTGGCATAGTCAGTTTCAAGGCTTCCGCCGTCCAGGCAGAAGCGCTGATCTGCAAAGCCTTGAGACCATGATTGATGGCAGCCCGCGGCCCTTGCACGCCAGACAGATTGGCAGGCAGACCATGGTTGTAACGGCTGTCCACCAGCAGTGCCATTTGCCGGTCAAGCAGATCAGCCAGGTTGGCGACAGCGTTCTTCATGCCATCCATGGCAAATGCGATATGGCCGCCATAAAAATGGCCACCGTGCAGTACACATTCATTGTCGGCATCAATGATGGGATTGTCATTGGCACTGTTCAATTCATTTTCTATGGACTGCCGGAAAAATGGCAAGGCATCGGCCAGCACGCCAATCACATGGGGCGCACAGCGTATGGAATAGCGGTCCTGCAGGCGCTTGCCATTGCGTTCCACCTGCCCTGCCGGTAAATCATGGCGCAGCCATGCTGCCACGCCCTGCATGCCTGCATGTGGCTTGACAGAGAACAGTACTTCATCAAAATGATGGGCATTGCCATCCAGCGCGAAAGAAGCCAACGCGGTGATACGTGTCGTCAGTTGCGTCAGGTAAGCGGCGCGGTCATACGCCAGGCAAGCCAGTGCTGTCATGACCGCCGTGCCATTCATGATCGCCAGGCCTTCTTTCGGGCGCAGCCGCAATGGCTTGATGCCGGCTTCACTCAGGGCCTGGGCAGCTGCCACATGTTCACCCTTGCGCCAGACTTCGCGTTCGCCGCACAAGACAGCAGCCAGATAAGACAGGGGAGTCAGGTCGCCACTGGCACCCACCGAACCTTCGGATGGGATCAGGGGCAGCAGGTCATGCTCAAGCAAACTGGCGATCTGCATCAGCAATTCCACACTGACGCCGGAAAACCCTTTGGCCAACGAGGCCAGGCGGGCCGCCAAAACGGCGCGGGTCTGCGCCGGGTTCAGGTATTCACCCAGCCCGCAACCATGGTAGGTGTACAGGTGATGCGGCAATTCAACGACCAGCTCTGCCGGTACCGTGACCGTGCAGGAATCGCCATAACCTGTGGTTACGCCGTAGATGGTGCCATCTTCCCGCAACAGGCGATCCAGAAAATCCGCCCCACGGGCAATTGCCGCCCGAAAGGCAGGATCAGCCGACAAGGCTGCCTGCGCCTTACCATGCGCAATAGCTACAATATCTTCTATACAGAGCCGGTTGCGGTCAAACACAACGACACGCGGCTGGCTGCTGGAAATAGTTGAGATGGTCGGATCAGCGGGATGCATCTGTTTGTTCCAAATGAGGTATATACCAAAAATCGTAAAAATTAAACCATTGCAAGGGTGCCTGCACACAATAGTGTTCCAGTCGTGCGGCGTAGGCGGCTATCAGTTCCTGCAACATCGTGTCGCGATCCTTGCGGGGCAGCCTGACTGATTCACGCAGTAACTCGAACCGTACCTGCGGCACGCCATCCATTTGCAGGGAAAACAATAAATACACCGGGCACTGCAAAATACTGGCAAGCACATATGGCCCTACCGGGAAAGCCGCATCCTGCCCAAGAAATTTTGCGCACGCCACCCTGGGCTGTGGTGCCACCGGTATGCGGTCACCGGCGATGACGACAAAGCCGCCCCCGGCAATTTTTTCCGCCAGCAGCATGGCGGTAGCAGGTGTCATTTCAGTCACTTGCAACAAATCCATCTGGCTGTGAGGGTCCAGCTGGCCCAACATGCGATTGAATGCCTGGGCATGCTTGGTATGCACGAGTATGGTCAATTTCACGTCCGGAAAATCGCGGGACAATACCCGGCACATTTCCAGATTACCCTGATGTGAGCAAATCAATACAGCGCCGCTTCGGGTAAGCATCTGCGCATGTATCTGTTCTTGTCCGTGATACTGTACCTGTTCAGTCTTGAACAAGCCCCCCCAGAGCAGCATTTTATCCAGTATGCTTTCGGCAAACGCAGCAAAATGCCGGAATACCCCCAGCCAGCCTTGTCGTACCGCACGATAGGCATTCATGCGACGCAAATAATCCATCGATGCGCGACGCGGCACCGCCTGCAGCATTACGTACCACAGCAAGACCGGGTACAGGACAATGCGGAAGGGCCAGCGTCCAAAATAGCGAAAAATCCAGAACAACAGTCGCATGCCAGCCACGAAGCCGACTTCATTCATACTGGCCCAATGCCTGTTGGTGGCCGCCGGTTTAGTCATGGCCTGCCCCGCCAGTTACGTAACAGCAAACGTGGAAAACGCCACAACATGCCAAAGAATAATTGAGTATGCATTTTGGTGATCAGCACATTATCCAGCCAGACGCGGAAGTGGGAAACACCATCCGCCGGATACGCCACCCTGGTCGGCAGGTTGACGATGTCGGCACCGTCCCAATACAGCCTGACCAGGATATCGGTATCAAAATTCATGCGCTTGCCGACCTTCTGTTTCGCCAGCAGTGTCATTACCGGTGCTATCGGGTACACCCTGAAACCACACATGGAATCACGAATCGCCAACGACAGGGTATTGATCCATACCCAGATATGGGTCAGGTAACGGGCATACAGGCGCACCGCCGGCACCGAATCGTCATACACCGGGTAACCGACCACGATAGCCTGTGGGTGCGCCTGCGCCTGTTCCAGAAAGCGTGGAATATCAGCAATGCAATGCTGGCCATCGGCATCCACCTGCAGCAAGTGGGTGTAGCCGGCTTTTGCCGCATGCTCAAACCCTGTGATCACTGCCGCACCCTTGCCCTGATTACTGGCATGGCGCAACAGGCTGACCTGCGCCGGCGTCGCCGCATGCAAGTCATCCAGCACCCTGGCACAAGCGGGCGAGCAGCCGTCATCAACCAGTATGCAATCCACGTCATGCGCCAGGACAGCATGCACGACCGCAGCAATGGCATGCTCATGGTTGTAGACGGGGATCAATACGCAGGCTTTGAACACTTTACTGCCCTGCCCTCGTAAACCGCAGCAGGGAATGGCAGTAACCAATATCGTCACGGGTGGTCAGCAATTGCAGGCCGGCGGCTTCTGCCAGGCGTATATAGTCATTGCTTTCGTAAATCTTGCTGTTGCCGCTGGCCATGGACGTGAAATACGGCGAGGTATTGATCAGGCAAAAAGCGGCGATATCGTAACGTTGTCGGTCCCAGAAAGTATCCATGATCAGCAACTGTCCCTGAGGACTGAGCGCTGTAGCCGCACGCTGCAAGATACTGGCGATGGCCGGTTCAGAAAAACAGCTGAGGAACTGGCTCATCCAGATCATATCCATGTTCGCTGGCAGTGCCATTTCTGCATCCAGCAAATCCACCGGGTGGAAATGCGCACGCTCAGCCACACCAGCCTTGTGTAGGTTTTCTTCGGCAATTGTCAATTGCTTGGGCAGGTCAACCAGATGCATTTCCACTGATGGATTGTAGGCCAGCGCCGCACAACTGAACTTGCCGGTATTCGCACCGATATCCATCAGGCGGCGCGGTGCCGTGGCGAATACGTCTGGCAAGATATCCGGGAAAGATGTATCTGAATAATGATGGTCAAACGCAAACCAGCTGGTTTTGGCGGACTCTGGCAATTGCGACAGCCCCTGGTACAGCGTGGGCCAGTCGCCCAGTGCGCTCAGGCCCAAGGGTTTTTCCTGGTCCAGGGATTCGTCCAGCCGGAACAGGCCTTCGTAACAGACATCATGGTTGAAATCGAGATTGATCTGGGTAATTGCATCGGTCAATACGCAATAACCGGTTTTATCGAGTACATAGCGCCCCGCGCTCAGATACACGACGCCAGCCGACAGACAGGTTTCCAGCACAACCTTTAGCACATATTCAGTCCAGCACCCGGTGGCGGCCAGTTCGGTAACCGTCAAGCCAGTACTACCAGTATCCGACAAGGCTTGCAGCATGCCACGCTTCCAGGCATAGCGAACGCATTGAAACACGACAGGCCCGAAGGCGATCTTCTGCGCTTCAAAACGGGCAGCAAAGGCACTCTGGCGTTCCGGGGAGAATTTTTTATCTAACATGCGGTCTTTTCATTGGTGAATAAGATGCGACCACTGGCGTGTTGCCCGGCGTCGGAAAAATAACGGAATTGCAAACTGCCCTTATGCAGGTCATGGATCATTTCCAGCATGACGGGAGTTTCAGCATGAATCACCTGCTGAAACTTGAGCGCATGAATGGAGATAAAAATGGCTGGCAAATCAAAATACTGACGCCCATATAAAATGGCCCAGTCAACTTGTACCACACCAGGCAATACCGGGGCGATCGCAAAATGTCCGTCGAAATAGAATAGCGATGCGGGTACGGTCAATTCCAGCACTACCCGCGTAGCTTCCTGCTCCAGCATATGCACCTGTGGCAGGCGTGGTCGCTGGTCCTGACTTTCATTGATCAGGGCCAGCAATTGCGCATGCGTGGTCTTGCCCTGGGCATTGACCGGCATCTGGTCCAGGTAACGCCAGCGACGCGGTAGTGCAATGGCATCGACAACGCCAGACAACAAGGCGCGCAAACGCTGATTGAAGGTATTTTTATCTGCCGTCGCCAGCAAGTCATGTCCTTGTGCCGTGGGCACCACAAAGGCCGTTAATTTCTGCCGCTGACCAGCGACTTCTTCATCGACCAGGATACGCACTTCGTTCACCAGTTCTGAACTCAGCAAAGCCTGTTCCATGGCGTCCAGTGAAATTCTTTTTTCTTCAATTTTGACAATACGGTCACTACGACCCAGCAACAGCAGATGGCCGTCTTCCGTCATCTGTCCTCGGTCTGTCAAACGCAGCCAGGCATCCTGCATCAAATGTGGTGAACGTACTTCCAGCAAGCCATCTTCCTGATGAATACGCCATGCCACTCTGGGCAGAGCTTGCCAGGTATCGATATTGCCCGGCTTGCGCTGACGCCAGGCAATGCCGCCGGTTTCGGAACTGCCATACACTTCCAGGGGGACCTGTCCCAATAATTTTCCGACTGAAAATGCGACTTCTGCAGTCAATGGTCCGCCGGATGAAAACACGGCACGCAGGTGCTGCCTGGCAGCCTGCCAATCCAGATGGTCGGGTAAACGTTTCAGGTGGGCCGGGCTGGCAATCAGCACACAGTCTGCTTGCCCGGCCAGTTGCAGCAATTGTTCAGGAAAGCTCAGGCTTTCTGCATGAATGACACGCCCTGCAGCCAAAGGCCATAAAATTCGGAACAGCAAACCATAGATGTGCTGATGCGAAACTGTCGCCAGCACCACAGCATTTTCCAGGCGTGCACCAAACACCTCTTCCAGGTTGGCCACTTCACTGGTCAGTTGTGAGATTTTTTTAGGTACGGCCTGCGCCTGCCCGGTACTACCGGAGGTATGCACCACCAAGCCCAAAAACTCAGGGTCCAGGCCAGTCAGCGGCGGTAGGTGGACAGGTGCTGGACTGGCTTGCAGTGGCTGAAATTCGGCAGGAAAATCACCGGCAAACGCATCGACAGATTTCGCCATTGCCTCGCAACTGCTGTTCAGGGTATCGGCATTCAGCCAGACGGTTTTACCGCACTGCCATGCCGCCAGCAAGGCAGCTGCAAATTCCAGGCTATCATTCAGATACAGGGCCAGTTGCTTGCCGGGCAGATGCTGAAAAGCATTTGACCACGCACCTATGCGCTGCACGAAAGCGGAATGAGATAAAGTAATGGAACCGGCGCGTAAGCCGACCACAGATTGTGCCGGACGGGACGCCACCGCCAGGCAAGGATCAGAAAAAAATTCAGACATGATGCAGCCGCTTAAATCGTAGACGTACCAGATATTCGAGGCCGAACAACAATCCCATGAGGATGTAGGCGATGACGCCGGTATACAGTGACCACACCTGGGCCGATGCCCACAGGGCGGTGCCCAAAGCGATAGCCCCATTGCATATGAAAAACACGCACCAGACCTGGGTCACGCGCCTGGTGTAAGCCACTGCCGCTGGCGGCAAATCCGGCTCACGCAAACGGGCCAAGCGTTCGACCATGGAAGGTGGAACAGCCAGGCTGAAACCAAACACGGCCAGCAGTACGGCATTCACCAGAACCGGATATAATTTCAGCGGCAACAAGGCATTCGCCCAGACCGCGCATGCCGCCAGCACCAGGGCTGCAAACATGGACCAGCGGGCGATTTGACTGAGCTTGAAACTGGGGATTCTTGTGGCAGCCGCCAGCAACAACAGGGCAGCCATCCAGCGCGGCTCTACCTGCCCCTGACCCAACCAGATCACCAGCGGATAAAGTATTGTGAGGACGACCGCCAGCGCGGCCAGTATTCGGCGAAAGATGCTGATTACTCCGCAGTGAGATTGCCCAGGGCTTCCACTACATCCCCGATAGTCCGAATTTTCTTGAACACGTCGGGTTGCAAACGCAAGCCTGTCATTTGTTTCAGCTTGACGGCCAGATCGACAGCATCAATGCTGTCAATATCCAGGTCTGCGTATAGATTTGATTCCAGTGTCAATGAAGACTTGTCCAGCTCAAACATCTCAGCCAGCAGATCCACTACCCACACAAACAATTCATCTTTGCTCATTGCACTTACCACAACCATTGCCTGCCCCTTACTTCTTTCTATGTGTTTCAATCAGTGCAGCGAGTGCGCTGACTGATGCGAAATGGCGACGCGTGTCTTCTGAATCAGCAGACAGCGAAATACCGTAGCGTTTTTGTAAAGCTACGCCCAGCTCAAGCGCATCGATGGAATCCAGCCCCAGGCCTTCTACAAACAAAGGC
The DNA here is from genome assembly GCF_049340265.1 of Undibacterium sp. Di26W. NCBI lineage: Bacteria > Pseudomonadati > Pseudomonadota > Betaproteobacteria > Burkholderiales > Oxalobacteraceae > Undibacterium > Undibacterium sp. Di26W. The sequence goes on along the minus strand of NZ_JBMPOR010000007.1, from coordinate 222,012 downwards.
GCATTGCTATCTATATCGGCGGCTGTGATGTCTTCCAGTTGCAGCACTTCGATAATCAGTTCTTTTACTTCTTGTTCAAGCATGACGTTGGTTTTCCTCGGTAAAATAATGTTGCAGGTGGTCCGTCAGATGACGTGCCGCCATGACGTCCGATTGACCGGCGTCGATAAAACCCTGTATCGGAATATCATCCCTTACTTCTATTCTGAACTGCGCCAATTTACATGGTACCTGCCACCACTTTTCCCCTTTACCCAGGGTTGGTGGCTCGCACCGTATCAATACCGGAGTGATCGCGCGTACCCCACGCACAGCGATATTGGCAGCACCGCGCTTGAGGCTGATAACACCGTCTGCCGGAGTACGCGTACCTTCGGGGAAAATGATCAGGTTATTGCCCGCTCGCAAGGACGCGATACATGCTTCCAGCAAATCTTGCCCGTGTTCATTACTGATATACGCTGCTGCCCTTACCGGCCCACGGGTAAACACATTATTCCGCAGGCGTCCCTTCACTATACAGTCAGCGTGTTTGATAAATGCCATTAAAAATACGGTATCTATCAAGGTAGGATGATTAGCCAGTATTAACAAGCCACCACGTTCAAGTTTTTCCAGCCCTATCAACTCATAACGCAATACACCCAGCATGCGCATCAGGCCGACAAAACAACGAAACGTCCAGCGTATGATATGGCGTGCCATCGTCCTGCGCCGGTCTTGTTGCCATACCAGAAGATGCAACAGCGGAAATACCACCACCCACAGTAATATGCCACCTGTACCGAAAGCCGTAAAACTGATGCCTGTGGCAACGATACGCCAGCAACGATCGAGATAATCAAACATCTCGCGACCAGATCCAGCGGCGCTTTCCAGTCAGCCGGATCAGCTTCGACTGCGCGCCGCATTCAAAGCGCCATATCTGCAAGCCGGATGTCATTGCACCCGCGTCCGCTACCGATTCGGCATCCAAGCTGTCTTCCTGCCTGTCTGTAACGCTTTCACATCGTAACTGGATGACATCGTCCTGTGCCGGCGTCATCAGCCATGCCCAGGCATAAGGCTGTTCATCGACATCCTGGAACTGTTTCATGAGTTCAGGCAAGGGTTGGTCATAAGCAACCAGCAGCACCATGGGCTCGCCATCTGCCAACAAGCCACAAGCCTCAATCACACCATGCTCTATCGTGCTATTACCAGCTGCCAGGGCAATATGATTTGCCTGATCCTTACGGGCAATCGAAAACAAACCGGCACTGGCATTGTGTACGGCCAGGCCAAATCCGGTCGGTGATAAGGATTGCTCTTGCACCAGTTCTGTCAGCAAATCAATGGCACGCGTCACTTCGCCATGGCGCGAGCAAAACACAGTAGGAATATTGGTACGCCCGTCCAGGCATTGATAAGCCACTTCCAGTGCCATCTTCCCAAGGGAACCGGCACGACGACGCAACATCGGCGGCATCGCAGCCACGGCTGGTTCGGCATCCCCCGCAAAAGGAAAAGGCGCTTTCGCCCATTCCTTCCAGGCATCTGGCGTATCGACGCCCGGGGCCCAGGCAGCATGACTTGCAATAGAAAAACGAACTCCATTTTTACGCATTATTTTTATTTTCCACTCAGGCACACCACATGGTTCGCTGATAGCGCAAAAAATCTGTCCTATACAATTTGTAACAAATCAGGCTGTCATTATAACAAAGCGCAATTAGAGCCCACAATCTGATGTGCTTAAATCGTCGTAATTTTTGCATTTCTTTTAACAATTTAGTAATTCAGTACAATATAAGCATTTCCAAAAGACAATTTACTTTAAGGATTGGCATGCAGCCATGGAAATGCACAAAAGCCCGGGTGCATCTGCATGCACCCGGGCTTTGGGTTTGTAGAATCAAATAACCTGGAATAACTTGGAATAGGCTGGATCAGAAAACAGCTTTTTGATCCAGCTTCAAGTATTCATCACGAATTTATTACGATGTCGCTGGGACCGGTTTACCTTTCAGCCGATGCCTGATTTTTCCCAGCAAATGTTCAAAGTCATCGATATAGGTAAACACTGCCGGTACCACCAACAGGCTCAACAGGGTTGAGGTAATCAAACCGCCTATCACCGCAATTGCCATCGGTGAACGGAAGCTGGGGTCAGCGCCCCAGCCCAAAGCCAGCGGCATCATGCCGGCCCCCATGGCAATGGTGGTCATGATGATGGGGCGGCTGCGCTTGTGGCAGGCATCCACCAGGGCATCAAACCGACTCATGCCGGCTTCCCGTGCGATGACAGCGTAATCCACCAGCAGGATGGAGTTCTTGGTGACGATACCCATGAGCATGATCAGGCCTATCATGGATGGCATGGACAGCGCACGCCCGGTCACCAGCAAGGCCACGAAAGCACCACCGATACTCAAAGGCAGGGCTGCCAGGATAGTCACCGGCTGCAAGAAATCCTTGAACAGCAAGACCAGGACACCATAGATACACAACACGCCGATCAGCATGGCGATACCAAAGCTGGCGAACAGGGCCTGCATCTCTTGCGCGTCGCCCAGTTCAGCAATACTGACTGAAGGTGGCAGGTTTTTCATGCTGGGCAAGGCACGCGCTTCTTCATTGACTTCACCCAGTTGACGGTTACCCAGTTCCACATCCAGGGTCACATTGCGCTTGCGGTTCAACCTGTCTATCTGTGCCGGGCCGGATTCCATCGTCACGCTGGCAACGGTACCCAGCATGACAGGGCCATTTTTGCCAGGTACGGTCAGGCGTTCTATCTCCGCCAGGTCTGCCCTGAAGCTGTCTGGCAGCTTCACGCGGATGGGCACCTGACGTTGCGACAGATTCAGCTTGGGTAAGGATTGGTCATAATCACCCGCGGTTGCCACACGCACGGTTTCACCTATGCTGGCAGCAGTCACACCCAGATCGGCAGCCCTGGCCGGGTCGGGACGCACAATGATTTCAGGACGCACCAGCGATGCACTGGAACTGACATTGCCTATGCCCTTCAGGGTGCGCAATTCCCTTTCGACTTTTTGAGCCGCTTCTATCAGGGCCAAGGGATCTTCACTCTGCAAGACCAGTTGCATCTTGACACCGGTATCCGGCGGCCCCACGGTGAACTTGGCACCGGAAATATCTGCCACTTCCTTACGTATCTTGGCATCGATATCACTGATGGAATCCTTACGGTTATTCCTGTGCACCGCCGTCACAGTCAGCACGGCGCGTCTGGCTTCTGCTGCTGCACCTGGCGCAAAAGCATCACCGCTGGAACCACCACCGATGGAACTGAATACATTGATGATGTTCTTGTCGCGCATGATGGCGACCCTGGCCTGCTCTGCCGTTGTACGGGTTTCTGCCAGGGTGCTGCCTGGCGGCAGTTCTATATTGACCTGGGTTTGTGCACGATCTGCCGATGGCACGAAACCGGTAGGCAACAAGCCGACCAGCGCAATCGAGCAAACAAAAAACATCGTCGCAGCGATCATGGTAACCAGGCGATGACGCAAACACCACTGCATGGTTTTCATATAACGCGTCATGAGCCAGCCGTCTGGCTGACCATGCACGCCAGCCTTGCCTGGTTTCGGTGACTTCATGATGTATGCCGCCATCATCGGTGTCAGCAAACGTGCCACCACCAGCGAAGCCAGAATCGCAATCACTGCCGTCCAGCCAAACTGCTTGAAGAACAGGCCCGGTACGCCGCCCATAAAGGCCGTCGGCAAAAACACCGCGACCAGCGCAAAGGTAGTGGCGATGACGGCCATACCGATTTCATCGGCCGCTTCCATCGCTGCCTGCATCGGTGTTTTACCCATGTGCAAATGGCGGACGATGTTTTCAATTTCCACAATCGCGTCATCCACTAACACGCCCACTACCAACGCCAATGATAGCAAGGTCACGGTATTGAGGGTATAGCCGAAATATTTCAAACCGAGGAAAGTAGGAATCACCGACAAAGGCAGGGCCGCAGCCGCGACCAGCGTGGCACGCCAGTCGCGCAGGAACCAGAACACCACCAGAATGGCCAGCAAGGCCCCTTCATACAGCAAATCCATGGAGCCATCAAAATTCTCTTCCACAGGCTGGGCATTATCGATGGCCTGATGGAATTTCATGTTCGGATGCGCCGCCTGCAATTCTTCGACTGCAACACGTGAACCCCTGGCCACATCCACCTCGCTCGCCCCCTTGGTACGAAAGACTTCAAACCCGACCACTGGCTTGCCATCCAGCGTTGCGGCAGAACGTGGTTCACTGACGGTATCCAGCACCCTGGCCACCTGGTCCAGGCGTATGTGACGGCCATCCGGCAAAGGAACATCCAGTGTAGCCAGTTCGGCTGCCGTCCTGACGGTAGCAATGGTACGCACCGATTGCTCGGCACCACTGACGTCACCACGACCACCCGGCGCTTCCTGCTGCACCAGTTTAAGGCGGCGTGATACATCCACGGCTGCCACATTCAGCGCCGCCATTTTGGCGGTATCCAGTTCCACCCGTACTTCACGGGTTACACCACCCATGCGTTTGACAGCTCCCACACCGGGTACGCTGCGCAGACGTTTTGAAACGGTATTGTCAACAAACCAGCTCAGGTCCTGTGCATCCGGTTTACTGCTTTCACCGGCCACTACATTACTGTTTTTGTCAGGTTCGGTCGCTTCGACGGTATACGTCATGATGACACGGCCAGCGGTTGATGCCTTGCTCACCGTAGGGTCACGCATTTCGCTAGGCAAGTCGGCACGCACGGTTGCCACAGCGTCGCGTACTTCATTGACGGCATCAGAAATGACTTTTTCCAAAACAAATTCGACCGTCACTTCGACGTCACCGTCCAGCACCTTGGTATAGACGTTTTTGACGCCCTGCAAGGACGCGACCGCATCTTCTATCTTGCGGGCGACCTCGGTTTCCAATTGCGCCGGTGCCGCACCGGACAACGGTGCGCTGACGGTCACGATGGGCAATTCTATATCCGGAAAATCTTGCACGATGGTGGTGCGGAACGACAATATGCCGGCCAGTGTCAGCAACACAAACAGCATGATGGCTGGAATCGGATTCTTGATGGAGAGGGATGAAAAATTCACGTTTGCCCCTTAATTTTTTGCAGGTGCCGGTCCGGCCACTGCGGCTGTAGCAGTCACCACCTTCACCGCATCACCATCATTCAGGAAGCCGGCACCGTTGGCGACAATGATGCTGTCGGCATTCAGGCCCTGGGTCACTTCAACCTGATCACCCTGCGGCAGACTGACGCGACGGCCAGTCTGCAATTTGATCTGGGTCACGCGACCATCTGGATTCAGGCGGAAGGCATAGCTGAAACCATCCCTCACCACCACTGCTTGCTGAGGAATCGTCAATGCCTGTGAACTACCCATGACAAATTCACCTTTGGCAAACATGCCAGGTTTGAATGCCTGCAGATTCGCCTGCGCTGCCATTTGTGGCTTACCCTGCACGGATGCACCTGGAGCAACAGCGGCGGCAGCCGGTAACAGGTCCACATACACCAGACCCATCCTGGTCTGTGCATCGACAGTCGGCGATACCACCCTGACCTTGCCCTTCCATTGCGTGCCACCGGGGGCGGTGACGACGGCTTCGGTGCCGGGTGTCAATCTGGCCATTTCACTGGCCGTGACTTCTGCCCGCCATTCCAGACGGCCCTGACGTATCATGCGAAACAGTTCAGCCCCGTTGGCCACCACCGCACCCAGGGTTGCCGATCGGGCGGTGATGATGCCGCTGTCTGGTGCCAGCACACGGGTATTTTTCATGCGCAGTTGCTGTGCATCGACATTTGCTTTTGCGGCTTCCACCCTGGCTTTGGCAGTTTGTTCGGCTGTCAGGTATTGCCCAACCTGCTGCGCACTCAGAGCGCCACTGGATTGCAAGGCGCGGGTACGGTCGGCATTGGCGACGGCATCTGCCAGATTGGCTTGTGCCTCTGACAGGCTGGCCTGGGCCTGGGCCAGGTCGGCCTTCACGGTATCGCTGGAAAAACTCACCAGCAACTGGCCACGCTGCACATGGTCACCGATATTGGCATGCAGTTCCTGTATGCGCAGGCCATTGGCTTCTGATCCTATCAATGCTTCCTGCCAGGCAGCAACACTGCCATTGGCGGCCAGCTTGATGAGCAAGTTGCCTGCCACTGCCTTGGTGGTGGTTACCGTCAGTGCCGGCTTGGTTGGCGCGGTTGCACTTGCCGAAGCACTGGCGCTGCCAGGCTTTGAGTTAGCATCTGCAGCAACAGATGTGGAAGAAATCCACAAGCCACCAGCCGCGACTGCAACAACACCCGCCAAACTCAAGCCCAGGAAAACTGGTTTGCGTGAAATGAATGGGATCATATGAATGAGGCTTTCTATTATTCGTTAAATTCAGGAATGTGATGGGGTGGTGACGCTATCGGCAGATGCGGGAGATGAGGCAGATGCGGCAGATGGCATCAGCGGCGCAACAGGCACGGGATTGGCCGCAGGTGTGTGCATGTCCCAGCCGCCACCCAATGCCTTGTATAACGCGATCCAGGCATTATTTCTTTCAAGTTGCAGACTGATCAGCGATGACTGTGAGGCAAACGCCGTACGTCTTGCATCTTCCAGTTCCAGCAAACTTGCCATGCCCTGGTTGTAGCGTACCGTGGTTGCCTGCAATGCCTGCGCATAGCCGCGCGCAGCCAGTTCCGAATCCTGGCGGCGGGCATCGGTGCTTTGCAAATTCACCAGCGCTTCTTCAACTTCACGCACGGCCTGCCTGACCTTGCTGGCGTAACTGCTGCTGGCAGCCAGATAGCGCGCCTTTGCTGCGTCAACATTGGCTACCGCCTGGCCACCATCAAAGATGGGCAGTGTCAGTGCCAGCGGGCCGATAGACCAGGTATCCATGCTGCTGTCAGTGCCCATGCTGCGGTAACGCATACTGCCTATCGATCCACTCAGTGTCAGGCGCGGATAACGACGCGCTTCTGCCGCACCGATCTGGGAACTGGCCATGCTCACTTCTTTTTCTGCGGCGTACACGTCAGGACGTTGCTGCAAGACTTGCGCTGGTACGCTACTGATTCCCAATGGCAGCAAATTCTTTGTCGCTGCATCACGGCTGAGGGCATCCAGCTTTTGCCGCAGTTCCGGCTCTGGCCTGGCTGTCATGGCAACCAGTGCCTTGATGTCACGGTCACACTGGGCTGCCTGCTGGATGGCGCGGCTATTTCCCTCTGCCGCACTGGAACGCGTCAGGCTGGCAGTTGCATTCGATGTCATGCCGGCCTGCGCACTGAGGTCTGTCACACGTGCAGTTTCTGCCCTGGAACGGGCATCCTGCCAAGTAATATCGGCGACCTGACGGCAACTCAGCACAGAAAAATACAGTTGGGCCACTTCCGCCGCGACCACCGTGCGGGCATCATGCCATTGCGCCCTGCTACCTTCCAGATCCGCCTCTGCTGCCTGATTGGTGGCGCGATTGGCACCGAACAGATCCAGTTCCCACGTAGTCTGCAAACCCACTTGCGCCGTACTCGCGACCGGAACGCCAATCTGATTTTTTGCCCCGCTGACATTCGCCACCGTATCCAGCGAAGGCAGCAAGGCCGCACCACTGGCAACCCTGGCCGCCCTGGCTGCTTCTATGCGTGACCAGGCTTGCGCAATCGATGGGCTGACGGCTTGCGCCGCATCAATCAGTTCTACCAGGGTGGCGTCACCCTGGGCTTGCCACCAGGACCGCAGCTCGGTATTTTTTTCAGTGGATGGCAAGGCCGCCTGCCATTGCGCCGGCACGGTAGCCATACCCGCCACACCGGTGTTGGTGGTGGCACAGGCAGCAAGCAGAGAAACACTGCCGGCAGTAAGTATCAAACGTCGAATGATCATATCGCTGTTTATGAAGTTAAATTATCGGAAGAATGCAAAAATCGACGCCGTTTTTCGTCTTCACACATGGCCATGGCGTAATCAGCCAAGCGGGATGAATAAACATCGATGGCCTTGGGTCTGGCGATCAATGCCGGTCGTATGACCTGCATCAGATCACGACTGACCATCAGGGAAACTGCCAGGCCTGTAACGGAAAAAGCCAGCCTGTGCACATCATCGTCAGCGCGCCGGATACCCAGATAGCGACACAACAAACGGACCAGTCCCTGATGGGCTGGGCGTATCATGGTATCGATTTCTTCCCCCCATAAACCGGTGGGCTCCAGCATTTCGCGGAAATGCAGTTTCATGCATTGCTCTACCATCTCCCCCTGTTTCAGGGAATCGGTAAACGAACACATCAGCGCTGACAATATGTCGCGCAATTGCGTTTCAGATTGCTCAAAAATAGCCGGATCCACATTCGGATTGCTGCGCGGGTCGTTAAACACCGCCCGGTACAAGCCTGCCTTATCACCAAAGTAATAACTGATGGCAGAAATATTCACCTCAGCAACCCTGGCGATTTCACGTGTGGATGTCTTGGCATATCCTCTTCCGGCAAATAATTGCAGGGCACTGTCAAGCAAGCGGGTACGCGCCTCTATGCCATCCACCCGTAACGGCTTGCCACTATGCGTCGTGGATGGTACAGGCAATTCTGGCTGGATAGACCGGCTGGCGGTTTGGCTGGCGGTTTCGCTTACAGTTTTATTGTGGCTGGACTTTTTCATGAAATGCATCCTAACATAAATCAAACGTTTGATTTAACTAACATATGAAAAAACCCACCCGACTACATATCTATATATCGCCAAAGCAATAAAACACATCAGCCCCTCCTCTGGCATTCCATGTCATTACCTTTGTGCCCCACTTTCATTCAAAACCATAAGCTTTCCGGCATGAGGTTTGAGATGGAGCAGAATATTTCCTGAAGACAAGCCAACTGTCACGGCATAGTCATATTGACGGATTAGGCTCTCAAAAATTGTATTTCTCATGATTGGTGCCTCAAAGTGAACTTATTCAGCTCCCCCGCCATTCGTCTGATGCGCAACGTCAGGATCGCCCACAAATTCAGTTTTGTCGCTCTGGCATTCGGCATACCCTTACTGGTCGTACTCTTCCTGCTGTTTCGGGATATGAGAAACGACATCCTGCAAATCGAAGCCAAGCAGACTGCCATCAATACCATTGCAGAAAGAGGCAAGCTGCGGGGGCTACTGCAAAAGCAGCGTGCGCTACAACATATGCGCCTGCAGGGGAATAAACAAACCGGCAATGCATTGGCTGAAAACCAGACCAGGATTGACGAAGCACTGGAACAGCTGGACCGCCAAGAAGCCCTGAAAACACAATGGTCAGCCATACTGGCAAAACAAAACAGCTTCAAGGCACCGGAGAGCTTTGCCGAACACAGCAAGCTGATACAGGCTATCGATAACGAAGTCACGGCCATCGCCCACACATCCAAACTGACGCTGGATGGTGATTTGAAAACACATCAACTGGCGAATGCCTATGTCAGCACCCTGCCCCAGATTGAAGAAAAGCTGGCGCTGATAGCCGGACGCGGTGCTGCCTATATCGACAGCGGCCTGTTTGAAGCGGGTGAAGATGTCATGCTGAATTCCATGCATATGCTGGCGCGGCATGAGTTGAACAGCCTGGCCCAGCTCATGCAAGATATCAGTCAGCATGCGCCGCAATACACGGCGGCACAAGCAAACATACAGCAGCAAATCGAAGATGCAAAAAAATTCCTGGCCCGTTCACAGGATGAAGTCCTGGCCTCGGTCAATCAAAGTTCCGGTGATGCCTTCTTGCTTGCGGGCCTGGGTAGCATAGAAAAACTGACACAATCAGAGACCGTCATCGCCACACTGATCAACCAGAATCTGAATACCGATATCGAAGACGTGAACCAGCGTTCATGGAAGATGTCGGCCTGTATCATTGCGCTGCTGGTCATCGCCACCTACTTCCTGATCGCCATTTACCTGGCACTGACCAGCGACCTGAAACTGTTAACTCAGGCCATTGCTGAAACCGCTGCCGGCAATCTGCAAAACCGTGTGCATAGCAAGGGCAAGGATGAACTGGCGCAGTTGATCAATGCCGTCGGCGCGATGAACCAGCACTTGTGTGACATGGTGACGAATATCCGCAATGGTGCCCTCACGGTGGATGTGATCGCCAGAGAAATCCATGATGAAAATACTGACCTCGCCAGCCGCACGGAAAGCCAGGCGGAAGCCTTGCAGCAAACTGCCAGCGCCATTGATGAACTGACCGCTACTATCACGGAAAATGCAGGTAACCTGGCGCAGGCCAACAGCCTGATTCACAGCTCGGCCGAAAGAGTACAGCACGGTTTGCGAGTCATGGATAGCACTATCCTGTCCATGCAAACCGTCAGTGCAAGCTCCAGGAAAATTACCGAAATTATCGGCGTCATGGACGGTATCGCCTTCCAGACCAATATCCTGGCACTGAACGCCGCTGTAGAAGCTGCCCGCGCCGGTCAGGAAGGACGTGGCTTTGCCGTGGTGGCAGCCGAGGTAAGAAATCTGGCGCAACGCAGCACCACTGCCGCCAAGGAAATCAAGGCCCTGATCGCGGCATCCGGTCAGGCAGTGGAAGCCGGCAGCAGCATGATCAACACCGCAGGCAAGACCATGCAGGATATTGCTGAAAATGTAGATCTGGTGACCGAACTCATACGGCAGATTGCGCAAGCGAGCCAGGATCAAAGCGTGGGTATTTCTCACGTCAACCAGGCCATTGCCGATATAGACCAGATCACCCAGGACAATACCTGCCTGGTAGAACAAGCCAGCGAATCGACTGCCAAACTGGAACAGCAGGCAGCCTTGCTGGGTGCCGCAGTCAGCGTCTTTAAAACCCAGGCATCAGCAACAGAAACTCAGCATTTGCATCTGACCAGTATCACTGACTACCTGCCGCCCAAACCAGCCACGCGCAAGCTGGCAGCATGATGATTAGTTCAAAAAAACGGCAGCAATAACAACAGCAATAGATGAAGATGCGCAGATGCAGCAGCAAAAACAAAAACCACCTTGCGGTGGTTTTTGTTTTTTTTACCCGCTTCAAAGCTGAAGGGGTAAATTTGGTCATGGCAGCCGGTATCAGACTTTCAGCAAACTCAAAATTGATTTCAACTCATCCCGGATCTGATGCAGGTTGACCGGCTCTGCTTCACGCACTTCCACCTCTGCCGGGCCGCCATTGACGTTCAGCTTGTTTCTGGCACCGTTGATGGTAAAGCCTTGTTCATATAATAATTCGCGGATACGGCGTATCAGCAACACTTCATGATGCTGATAATAACGACGGTTACCACGCCGCTTTACCGGTTTGAGCTGTGAGAATTCCTGCTCCCAATAACGCAGAACATGTGGCTTAACGCCACATAGCTCACCAACTTCGCCTATCGTAAAGTACCGCTTGGCCGGAATAGGCGGCAGCACAAAAGACTCGATCTTGATTTCTGTCATGGAAAATGTCAGGCAGCGTGGGCCAGAGGTTGACTGCCGACGTCATCGACCATGCCCTTGAGCTTCTGACTGGCGTGGAAGGTAACGACACGACGAGCAGTGATAGGAATTTCTTCCCCGGTCTTGGGATTACGACCAGGACGTTGAGGCTTGTCACGCAACTGGAAATTGCCAAAGCCGGACAACTTGACGGCCTCGCCCCTTTCCAGTGCATCACGGATTTCATCAAAAAAAGTTTCTACCATGTCCTTGGCTTCACGCTTGTTCAAGCCTACATGCTCAAACAACAGCTCAGCCAATTCTGCCTTGGTCAAGGTCGGCAACTCCTTTTCCGCCTGTGAGCGCGCCCTGGCTTCCAGCATCGCACGATTCAAATCAGCATCCAGCACCGACTGAAATTCAGCGGAAATAACGTCATTCATTTTAAAACTCTTCCCAAGTAAATCTAACAGGTTCACGCAAATTTAACGCAGACGGGCTGCAAATTGCAGACTGGCGGCGACCACCAGTGCATTCATTGCAGCTTCTACTTTATCATCTTGCAGGGTACTTTGAGTATCTTGCAAGCTAAAGCGGAAAGCAAGACTTTTCTCATCAGTTTCCAGGCCCTTGCCACGATATTCATCAAACAAAACAACGGCTTGCACTATCTTGCAGGCTTCATTCTGGCGAATTTCAGCCTGGAATACGTCTAGCAAATTTTGCACCATTACTGCCTGTTTGACAACAAGTGCCAGGTCCCGGGTAACCGCCTGGAATTTGGAAATCTCCTGGTACACCGGCACGCCCACATCTTGCAATGCAGCGACGTCCACCTCAAACAATACCGGTGCCAAAGGCAATTCATATTTCTGTTGCAGGCGCGGGTGCAGTTCACCAATAACACCGATGTGCTTGCCGTCACATTCTATTGCGGCACTGCGTCCAGGATGCAGCGCAACATGTTCCTGCTTGATAAAGCGTAATGTTTTTGGCGCAAATAATGCTTCGAGGTCGGCCTTGATATCAAAGAAATCCACGTTACGGGTTTCCTGCCCCCACTGCTCTTCAGCAACCGGGCCATAAGCCAGCGCTGCCAGACGTTTTGGCTGCTGATAGCCGGCGACTTCCAGCGGACCATCTTGCACATTAGCATCCTGCAAATAGACTGCGCCGATTTCAAAAATACGGATACGGTTCAGTTTGCGGTTCAGGTTATAGCGGGCATTCGCCACCAGGCTACCTATCATGCTGGTACGCATGACACTCATCTGACTGGCAATCGGATTCAACAGGCGAACAGGCTGGGCATTGCCGGAAAAATCCTGCTCCCAGGCTTCTTCGACAAAGCTGTAATTGACGACTTCCTGATAATCCTGATCAGCGATCAGGCGACGCACGGCAAACAGCGAACGCTGGTTTTCCGGCGCAATCATCATCGCATTCGCAGCCACGGGCGGCAATGCAGGAATGTTTTCAAAACCATACACGCGCGCCACCTCTTCGATCAGATCTTCTTCGATTTCGATATCGAAACGATAGGACGGTGGCGTTACCATGAATTCACCAGGCACCTGTGTGAATTGCAAACCAAGGCGGGTGAAAATGTCGGCAATCTTTGCATCATCCAGCGCCACACCGATGACCTTGACGGCACGTGCCGTACGCAGCTTGACCGCTGGACGCTGTGGCAGATTGATGATCTGGTCATCAACCGGACCCAGTTTGACCTGGCTGGCACCACCACAAATCTCGACGATCAGGGCACTGATACGTTCTATGTGTTCGACGATAGATGCAAAGTCGACCCCACGCTCAAAGCGATGCGCTGCATCAGTAGAGAAATTGAAGCGACGGGCGCGGCCCTGTATCGCCTGTGGCCACCAGAAAGCGGCTTCCAGGTAAATGTTTTGTGTGTCCAGGCTCACAGCAGTGGAATCGCCACCCATGATACCTGCCAGGGATTCAATTTCTTTTTCATCCGATATGACGCCGACCCAGTCATCCACTTCTACCGTATTACCGTTCAGCAGTTTCAACGATTCACCGGTTTTACCCCAGCGTACATCCAGGCTGCCATGGATCTTGTCCAGATCAAACACGTGCGAAGGACGACCGAGTTCCAGCATCACATAGTTGGAGATATCAACCAGTGCAGAAATCGGACGCTGACCGCTGCGCTCCAGTCTTTGCTTCATCCATTCTGGCGTCGCTGCACGGGCATTCACACCGCGAATGACACGTCCGGCAAAACGACCGCACAGATCAGGCGCACTGACTTTGACAGGCAAGGTTTCTTGCAAAGTCACCGGCAGCACGATCACTTCCGGCACTTGCATAGGTGTACCGGTCAGTGCCGATACTTCACGCGCCACACCGAGTACGGACAGGCAATCGGCCTTGTTCGGTGTCAGTTTGATGGTAAATTTCAGGTCATTCAACTGATAGTAGTCACGGAAATTCTGCCCCACTGGCGCATCGGATGGCAAATCCATCAAGCCACCGTGCTCTTCAGACAATTTCAATTCACGGGCAGAACACAGCATGCCGTAGGATTCTACGCCACGCAGCTTGCCGACCTTGATTTCAAATGGTTTGCCGTCTGCACCAGGTGGCAGGATGGCGCCAACCATGGCGCATGCCACCTTCATGCCTACGCGCACATTCGGTGCGCCACAAACGATATTAAGCAAACTGCCAGTGCCTACATCGACCTGGCAGATATTGAGCTTGTCAGCATCGGGATGCTTGGCAATTTCGCGGATTTCGCCAACCACGACATTATTAAATGGCGGAGCAACCGGCTCTACCTCTTCGACTTCCAATCCCGACATGGTGAGCAGATGGGACAACTCATCCGAAGTCATCTTCGGATCAACCATGGTACGTAGCCAGTTTTCAGAAAATTGCATAATTCAGCCATCTAATGTTGGATGCAGGGCGCGATGCGCCACTCAAAAATTCAGGGATGCGCTGCTTTTTTAATTGAATTGCTTCAGGAAGCGCAAATCGCCTTCGTAAAACAGACGCAAGTCATTGACGCCATAACGCAGCATGGTCAGACGTTCAAGACCGGAACCAAAGGCAAAGCCTATGTATTTTTCCGGATCCAGACCCATGTTACGCACCACACTAGGATGCACCTGGCCAGAACCGGATACTTCCAGCCAGCGGCCTTTCAATGGGCCACTACCGAAGGCGATATCGATTTCGGCTGAAGGTTCAGTAAACGGGAAATAAGAGGGGCGGAAACGCACCTGCAAATCATCGGTTTCAAAGAAGGCTTTGACAAAGTTCAGGTACACGCCCTTGAGGTCAGCAAAGCTGATGTCTTCAGCGATCCACAAGCCTTCAACCTGATGGAACATCGGGGAATGCGTGGCATCGCTGTCGACGCGATAAGTGCGACCAGGTGCAATGACCTTGATCGGTGGTTTGTGCATGCGTGCGTAACGTACCTGCATCGGGCTGGTATGCGTGCGCAACAGCAGTTGCTTGCCCTGGCTATCTTTGCCATCGACATAAAAGGTGTCCTGCATGGAACGTGCAGGATGATTTTCCGGGCTGTTCAAGGCCGTAAAATTGGTCCAGTCTGTTTCGATTTCGGGGCCATCTGCCACGTCAAAACCGATGGAACGGAAGATTTCTTCGACGCGCTGCCAAGTGCGCATGACGGGATGGATGCCACCCACGCTGCGGCCACGGCCGGGCAAGCTGACGTCGATTGCTTCTGCATTCAGACGTGTCTGCATTTGCGCATTGGCCAGCGCATCACGGCGCTCGGTCAAGGCGGTTTCAATCTGGACTTTGGCTGCATTGATGACTGCGCCCTGAACCTTCTTTTCCTCTGGTGGTAATTTGCCCAGACTTTTCATCTGTTCGGTAATCTGTCCACTCTTACCAAGGTAAAGCGCTTTTGCGTTCTCTAAAGCGGCAGCGTCATTGGCTGCCAGAAAATCAGCACGTGCCTGGCTGACGATTTGATCTAAAGGGTTCATGCCTTGTTCCCGCTTACCATGAAGCTGAAATAATGATCTGAAAACAAAACGGGGCATAGGATTCAACCTCTGCCCCGCTTGATATTTGCAACTGGCTTGCACCAGTCGCTACGACTACCGTCTGCTAGTCTGCTCGTCCGCTATTAAGCAGCCAAGTTAACTTTGACTTGATTAACAATCGCAGCGAATGCTGGTTTGTCAGTCACAGCCATGTCAGCCAGTACTTTACGGTCGAGTTCAATCGCGGCTTTTTTCAGGCCGTTCATAAACACGCTGTAAGTCAGGCCATGCTGGCGAGCCGCTGCATTGATACGTGTGATCCACAAAGCGCGGAATACACGTTTCTTGTTGCGGCGATCGCGGTATGCATATTGACCAGCGCGCATAACTGCTTGCTTGGCAATACGGAATACCTTACTGCGACGACCACGGTAACCTTTAGCAAGGTTGAGAACTTTCTTATGACGGGCACGAGCTGTAACCCCACGTTTTACTCTAGGCATAATAACTCCTTAAATAATGAGTATGAGGTTAAGCTGTTGGCATCATGCGCATTACGGATACCATGTTGGTGTCATGAACACCTACAGAACCGCGCAATTGACGTTTGTTTTTGGTAGTTTTCTTGGTCAGAATGTGACGTTTGAAAGCTTGACCGCGTTTAACGGTACCACCTGGACGGACGCGAAAGCGCTTTTTGGCGCTGCTTTTCGTCTTCATTTTTGGCATAGTACTATCTGTCTTTTAAGACAGCTCCACTTTTATATGATGGTAGGTGGCAGCAACGATCGCTACTCTTGGATGCCTACTTCTCACTTATTGTGACCCAACTTTTAGATGGGTCTATCGTAATGCCCGCTAAGAACCTGTTTTCGATCTTAAGCGCGAGCGTGATCGGGGCTCATGCGCTGCTCAAAATGCTCATGTACTAAAGTACATTCCGCTTTTTGCGCTGCTCTTCATCCCGCTGACGCTCGCTCGCTACAGATCGTAAACAAGTTCTAAGGCGTGCCTCACAAAACCTGCTTTTGCTTTTTCGTTTCAAATAAGCTGAAACTTATTTTTTCTTCTTCGGTGCCAGGATCATGATCATCTGGCGACCTTCCATCTTCGGAAACTGTTCAACCTGGCCATACTGTTCCAGATCAAGCTTCAAACGCTCCAGCATACGCATACCGATTTCCTGATGCGCCATTTCACGACCACGGAAACGCAGGGTAATCTTGGTCTTGTCGCCATCATCCAGGAACTTGACCAGATTACGCAATTTGATATTGTAATCACCGTCATCTGTACCCGGACGGAATTTGACTTCCTTGACCAGTATCACTTTCTGCTTGAGCTTGGCTTCGTGAGCTTTTTTCTGCTCCTGGTATTTGAATTTGCCGTAATCCATCAGACGGCAAACCGGTGGCTGCGCCGTCGGCGCTATTTCCACCAAATCCACGTTGGCTTCTTCAGCCAAACGAAAGGCTTCACTCAGTTTCACGATGCCCAGGGGCTCATTCTCAACGCCGGATAAGCGCACTTCAGGCGCTGTAATTTCACCGTTGATGCGATGTGACTTGTCAGTAGCTATTGCAGTTTCCTTCAAAAATAATAATAAAAGCTATGCAACCCTGTTAAAACAGGGTCGCTGCTAATCTGTTAAACCTTGGTTTCAACTTCGTTTTTCAAACGAGTCATAAAGGCGTCCAGAGGCATTACCCCCAGATCCAGATTGCCACGCGTACGCACAGCCACTGTATTGGCATCCCTCTCTTTATCGCCTATCACGAGGATATATGGCAGTTTTTGAATGGAATGCTCGCGTATTTTATAGGTAATCTTCTCATTACGCAAATCTGTATTCACTCTAAACCCTTGTTTCTTCAGGATTTCCGCAACAGATTGTGAATATTCAGCCTGCGATTCAGAGATATTCAAGACTGAAACTTGCACCGGTGCCAGCCACAACGGCAAGGCAGCAGCATGATTTTCTATCAAGATACCGATGAAACGCTCCATCGAGCCCACAATCGCCCGGTGCAGCATGATAGGCACTTTACGACTGTTGTCATCTGCGACATATTCCGCACCCAGGCGACCCGGCATGAAGAAATCGACCTGCATGGTACCAACCTGCCATGGGCGACCCAGGCTGTCTTTCAGGTGATATTCAATCTTGGGACCATAGAAAGCACCCTCGCCCGGCAATTCTTCCCATTCCACGCCACAGGAACGCAGCGCAGTACGCAAGGTATCTTCTGCCTTGTCCCAAATTTCATCGCTACCGATGCGATTTTCAGGACGCAGGGCGAGTTTGATGAAAATCTTGTCAAAACCAAAATCTTCATACACTTTCATTGCTTGCGGATGGAAAGCCATGACCTCAGCCTGGATCTGGTCTTCTGTACAGAAAATATGACCATCATCCTGGGTAAAGCCACGTACACGCATGATGCCGTGCAAGGCACCAGATGGTTCATTGCGGTGACATTGACCGAATTCGCCAAAACGCAAAGGCAGGTCACGATAACTCTTCATGCCGGAATTGAAAATCTGCACGTGGCCAGGGCAATTCATCGGTTTCAAGGCATAAACGCGGTTTTCCGACTCGGTGACAAACATATTGTCTTTGTAGTTATCCCAGTGACCAGTCTTGCCCCACAGGCTGCTGTCGAGGATTTGTGGCCCCTTCACTTCCTGATAACCGCAATCCTGATACACCTTGCGCATGTATTGCTCTACCTGTTGCCAGATAGTCCAGCCCTTTGCATGCCAGAATACCAGGCCCGGTGCTTCATCCTGGAAGTGAAACAGGTCCAGTGCCTTGCCGAGCTTGCGGTGATCACGCTTTTCAGCCTCTTCCAGCATATGCAGGTAGGCTTCCTGATCTTCCTTCCTGGCAAAAGCAGTGCCATAGACACGTTGCAGCATCTCGTTTTTGGAATCGCCGCGCCAGTAAGCACCAGCCAGTTTCATCAGCTTGAATACTTTCAGCTTGCCAGTGGATGGCACGTGCGGACCACGGCACAGGTCAGTGAAATTGCCTTCCGTGTACAAAGACACGTCCTGGTCAGCAGGAATGGATTCTATAATCTCGGCCTTATAGGCTTCGCCTATGGATTTGAAGTAGGCAACTGCTTCATCACGTGGCAATACCTTACGTGTGACTGGCTCGTCTTTTTTCGCCAGTTCAGCCATTTTCTTTTCTATTGCCACCAGATCGTCTGGTGTGAATGGGCGCTTGTAAGAAAAGTCATAGTAGAAACCGTTTTCGATGACAGGACCAATAGTGACCTGCGCGTCTGGGTACAATTCCTTGACAGCATACGCCAGCAAGTGGGCGGTGGAGTGACGTATCACTTCCAGGCCATCTGCATCCTTGTCGGTGACGATGGCCAGATCCGCATCCGCATCGATCAGATGCGAGGTATCGACCAGTTTGCCATTGACGCGTCCAGCCAGAGCAGCTTTTGCCAGGCCAGCACCGATGCTGGCAGCAACTTGCGCCACCGTTACCGGCGCATCGAATTGTCGTTGCGAACCATCAGGAAGTTTTACTGAAACCATGTCACTCTCCAAAGCGGAAAAATACAAAAAAAATTGAGATAAAAAATAAGTCTAAAAAACGCAGACGAAAAAAAAGCACGGCTAGCCGTGCTTTTTCAGTTTGTTACAAACGAAAAGTATCCTCGACTAGAGTCGCTCCCAAACCAGTTTCGTGGTAGTTCGCGGTGTCATAACCAAGGATGCCTTTCTCGCTCTTAACTATAATGTTTTAATAATTTTAAAATCTTTGGTAGGCACGATTGGACTCGAACCAACGACCCCTACCATGTCAAGGTAGTGCTCTAACCAGCTGAGCTACGCGCCTAAAGAAACGAGAGTATAGCAGAGACTTCCGGAAAATTACTAGTCCCCTGCCCTAAAAAATTTACGCCGCTCAAGAAGCAAGCGCGAAAACCGGTCCGTAACCAGCCCCTAACCAGAGCATGTTGACCTGATCCACTACTCAGGACTTATTTCCCAAGCGCCCAAATCCCCACTTCGGCTACACTATGGCATATCTGTCCAATATCTATCCATTCAGCAAGCCATCATAGACATGCCCTATCACGCCCACAGCAAAAGCGAGCATTTACACGATCACCGCCGTGGTGACGCCGAACACCGGCATTATTTTGAAAACCGCAGCCAAAAGATACTCGCCTGGGCACTCGGCCTGACCCTGAGTTTTGCCGGCGTGGAAGTGGTGTTCGGCTTCTTATCCAACTCACTGGCCCTGATATCCGATGCCGGTCACATGGTGACCGATGCTGCTGCGCTGGGCCTGGCACTGCTGGCGCAGATCATTGCAAAACGCCCGCCGACGGCAAAAAATTCATTTGGCTTTGGCCGTGCAGAAGCACTGGCAGCCTTTGTCAATGGCCTGGTCATGCTGGGTGTGATTGCCTGGATCATCAAAGAAGCCGTACAACGCTTTTCCACGCCAGAAACAGTACAAGGTGGCACCGTCATGCTGGTGGCAGGCATAGGCCTGGCCATCAATATCGTGGTTGCATGGGTATTGTCACACGACAAGGAAAGCGTCAACACCAAAGCCGCCCTGGTGCATGTCATGGGGGATTTGCTGGGATCGGTGGCAGCCATCGTATCCGGTGCCGTCATTTACCTGACAGGCTGGATGCAGATTGATCCCCTGCTGTCGATTTTTGTGTCCCTGCTGATCCTTAAATCCACGCTGGCGGTATTGAGCGAGTCTTACCACTTCCTGATGGAAGGCGTGCCGCACAATATTGATTACGTGCAAATTGGCGCTGACCTGGAAGCCATCAATGGCGTGCTGTCAGTACATGACCTGCACGTATGGGAAATGTCACCCGGCTTCCCGGCCCTGATAGGCCATCTGGAAATCGAAGACCTGAGCGCCTGGCCGCGCATACTGGAAAGCGTCAAGGCCATGCTGCTGAGCAAACATAAAATTGACCACATTACCCTGCAGGCGGAGGTGGATGAACTGGAAGAATTTCAGGATTAAGGCTTGCCATGCTGGATGCTTCAGTAACTGAGGTATCCAGCATGCATTTTAATTCCGCCTTACTTCCAGCACACCACTGACTTCATGCAGCACCGTCAATGCTTTTTGCAACTGCGTGGTACCGCCGATTTCAACCGTGAATGACATCCTGGCCTGTGACTTGGCGCTTTGGGTATTGACGCCGATCACATTGATTTTTTCGCGGGAAAACACTTCCGAAATATCCCGCAGCAAACCCTGGCGATCTTGTGCCAACACAAAAATATCCACGGGATACACCGTGTCCTTGCCGTGATCACCCCAGGTGGTCTGGATTACACGCTCCGGTGCCTTGTTGCGCATTTCTGCGAAATTCTTGCAACTCAGCCGGTGGATGGATACACCCTTGCCACGGGTAACGAAGCCGACGATATCATCTGGTGGTGCCGGCTTGCAGCAACGTGCCAGTTGTGTCATCAAGCCTTCCGTACCCACCACCAGCACACCGGATTTGGCACCCTGCGTCACGCTGGATGCGCGACTCTTGTTGGTGAAACTGACTTCTTCCGGTTCTGCCTCGACGACATTTTCACGCAACACCGTTTCAATCTGGCGCAGACTGAATTCATCCTTGCCGACCGATAAAAACAGCTCATTGACTTCAGCAAAGCCCAGCTTGCGTGCCAGCTCTTCCAGATTGACAGCAGTCTTGCCTTCACGCTGCAAGGTTTTTTCAACCAGGGCACGACCTGAAGACAGGGTTTCTTCCTGATCGATGGTATTGAACCAGGCGCGGATTTTGGTACGGGTACGGGTACTGGCAGAATACTCGGTAGTCAGCCAGTCACGGGAAGGGCCGGTCTGTGGCGAGCCAACTTTCAGGGTAATGATTTCTACCGTCTGGCCGTTCTTCAAGGGTGTATTCAGCGGCACCATGATGTTATCGACACGCGCCCCGCGGCAACGGTGCCCGACATCCGTATGCAGGTGATAAGCAAAATCCACCGGGGTTGAATTGCATGGCAATTCGATGACCCTAGCTTGTGGTGTCAGTACATAAATCCTGTCATCGAGACTGGCTGCCTTGAGTTTTTCCACCCATTCGCGTTGCAATTCTTCTTGCTCGACGACGACATCGGCGACATCCGTTTTCCAGGCCAGCAATTGCCTGAGCCAGGCAATTTTTTCATCGTATTCCTGTGCTGAAAAATTCGAACCGCCCGACTCTTTGTAGCGCCAATGAGCAGCTACGCCATATTCGGCAAACTGATGCATTTCGCGCGTGCGTATCTGCACTTCCAGCGGCCTGCCATCTTCCACCACGACCACCGTGTGCAAAGACTTGTAGCCATTCGGCTTGGGACGCGAAATATAATCGTCAAACTCTTTGGGTATCGGTGCCCAGGCATTGTGGACGATACCCAAAACGGTATAGCAATCCTTGATGTCGTCGACAATCACGCGGAAGGCACGGACATCATACAGTTCGTCAAAATCGACGGACTTGCCCTTCATTTTTTTCCAGATACTGTATATATGTTTGGGGCGACCGGTGACTTCGGCCTTGACGCCAGTTGCCTGTAATTCTTTGTTCAGCCTGGCGATGGCATTGACGACGAAGCTTTCACGCTCCATGCGTTTTTCTTCCAGCATCTTGGCAATGCGCTTGTATTGCTGCGGCTCGAGGAAACGGAAAGACAGGTCTTCCAGTTCCCATTTCAATTGCCACACACCGAGACGATTCGCCAGCGGCGCATATAAATCCATAGTTTCGCTCGCATACTGCTGGGCAGCACCGTCTTCGCGCTTGCATTCGGCAAAATAACGCAGGGTAGTCACGCGCGATGCCAGCCGCACCAGGACGACACGCATATCGGTGGCCATGGCCAGCACCATCTTGCGCAAGGTTTCCATCTGGGTTGCAGCTTTTTCTGCCGCATCCTTGCCGCGCCCTACATCACGCTGTGTCAAGGCAGCTTCACGCAATTTCATCAGGCGACGTATGCCAGTCACCAGGTCGGCAATTTCCTTGCCGAAGCGGATTTCTATCTGCTCGGCCGCGATCGGATTCAGTTCCGGCAATTCAAACAGGATGGCGGCAATGCGGGTATCAACATCGGTACGCAGCATCGCCAGCGTGGCTACTACACCGCTGACAAACTGCAAGGCATTCTGCTCTGTCACTACGCATTTATTCGCATACAGGGGCGTGACATATTCCAGCGCAGCGATGACTCGCTCCGCATCTGTATCTGACAAACCTTCGAGCAGCGCTGCTTCGGAAGCTGTAGTCGAAATTGATACCATATGATTTATTTCTGTGCTGCGGTAACGACGATCTCGATCAGCCATTCAGGCTTCGCCAGTTTGGCTTGCACCGTTGCACGTGGTGGTGAATTGCCTTCGGCTACCCATGCATCCCACACCTGGTTCATGGCGCTAATCAATGTAATGTCTGACAAAAATATCTGGCAACTTAAAATACGCGTCTTGTCGCTGCCGGCTTCGGCCAGCAAACGGTCTACATGGGCCAGCACTTGTTCAGTCTGGCCTTCTATTCCCTGTGTCGCATCATCCGGCACCTGGCCTGCAAGATAGACGACCCGGTTGAATACCGCAGTTTCTGACAAGCGTGGACCTACATGAAATCTCTGGATACTCATTTTTATATTCAAACCTGATTCAACAAAAAATCAACCGCAACGGCAATCTGATCCGGCTGCACAAATGTCGGCGCATGCCCTACCCCCGCAAACTCCACCAACTTTGCCCGTGGGCCGCGCTGTGTCATTGCTGCCGCTGACTCAGTCGTCAGCAAATCTGATTCGCTACCGCGCACCAGCAAAGTCGGGCACTGTATTGCATCATACGCTGTCCACAGCATGGTCTGGGCAACGGCAACCATTTCCGGCGTGCTGGTCTTGAACGGCTGGGCCAGGCCGAGGTCATAGTGTCGCACCCATTGCCCCTGCTCATTTTGACGTAGCACATCCCGGGCCAGCTTTTCCCACTGGTCTGGCGTATGCGGACCAAAAGAGATGGATATCGCTTTGATGTAAGCTTGCGCTTCTTCAAACGTCGCAAAGCGCACATCCTGCCCTATGTAATCACCTATCCTGGCCAGGGCGTCGGGATTCAGCACCGGCCCCACATCATTCAGGATCAGTTTGCTGATAGGATTATCCGGCAAACTCGCGAGGCTCATGCCTATCAGGCCGCCCATGGAGGTACCAAACCAGTGTACCGTGTCCGCTTCCAGCCTTGCCAACAGGGTCACCATATCACTGACGTATTGCGGAATCTGGTAATGCATGGGGTTGCGCAGATGCCCGGAATAGCCACGTCCGACCACATCGGGACACACTACCCGGTAATGCTGGCACAGCTCGGCAGCCAGGGCATCAAAGTCATCGGCGACACGAGTCACGCCGTGCACGCAAATTAACACTCTGGAATTCTGCGGGTCACCCCACTCTTTGTAGGACATGGTATGCAAGCCGGTAGGCGAGATACATTGCACTGATTTGCGTCTTGCCTGCATGATTTATTCCTGTGAACAGTATTTTTACTAATGAAGATGGCCTCCATTTTACCGTTCGTTACGCTTAAAATCATTGTTAACTGTGTAAAGGCATGTTTTTTTAACAAAATGTGGCTGGTACTTACCACTAACTCCCACTAACAACGCAAGCTATCCCGGGCAAAGAGGATTTTTTGGAATTACCTTGCCCATGCTTGTATTTTTTGCTTTCGCCGCCCTTTTTTCAGATGTATAGTGCGATAACACTGTCGAAACGGGAGCCCCTCATGCAGTTTTTTGTACGCCTGGTAAGCATTTCTGCCCTTCTCATCATGACCGGAACCTGCCTTGCCGCAGATAAAATGAAACCCGGCCTGTGGGAAATGACGATCAAGTCAGATGCCATGAAGGCCATGCCTAAAATCCCGCCGGAACAACTGGAAAAAATGAAGCAGATGGGCATCAAAATGCCTGAAATTCAAAATGATGGTGCGATGCTACAAAAAGTCTGCTTTACCAAGGAAATGGTGGATCAGGACAAGCCACCTTCAAGTGGTCGTGAACAGCAATGCCAGAACAAGGGTTTTTCCCGCTCTGGCAATAGCTATACTGCGGAAATCGTCTGCGACATGCCGGAAATGAAGGGCACAGGTAACGTCAAGGGCACCTTTACTTCCGACAGCCTGACCTCCGTTTATGATTTCAAGGGAGTCTCTCACGGCAAGCCGTTTTCGCACCATACGGAAACCACGGGCAAGTGGATGGGCAGCGATTGTGGCGACGTCAAACCCTTTGTCATGCAACAGAAAAAATAAATCCTGCACGCTTTGTGCAGATAAACAAAAAGCCGATGTTTCTGACATCGGCTTTTTGTTTTAAGTGGATCACTAAGTGAGTCACTAAGTGGGTCACTTAGTGGGTTACTCAGTTGCTTACTTTAGTTCGGTTGGGTTGTACCCCAGGTTCAGGCCACGCCACTGACATCGATTACAGCTTCGGTTTTGGCAATGATTTCTTCCTTGCTGACACCTGTCGCCAGTTCGACCAGTTTCAAACCGGCAGGCGTCACATCAATCACCCCCAGGTCAGTGATAATGCGGTTGACCACGGCAACGCCAGTCAAAGGCAGATTGCAGGCTTTCAGAATCTTGTGGACATCACCTTTGGCAACATGCTCCATCAAGACCACGACGCGGCCCACACCAGCCACCAGGTCCATCGCACCACCCATGCCCTTGACCATTTTGCCAGGGATCATCCAGTTGGCCAGATCACCATGTTCGCTGACCTGCATCGCCCCCAGAATAGCCAGGTTGATCTTGCCGCCGCGTATCATGGCGAAAGAATCAGCCGAGCTGAATATCGATGAACCCGGCAAGGTCGTTACGGTTTGCTTGCCGGCATTGATCATGTCGGGGTCTACTTCTTCTTCCGTTGGGAAAGGGCCTATGCCCAATAAGCCGTTTTCGGATTGCAGCCAGACTTCCATGCCTTCTGGTACATGGTTGGCGACCATGGTCGGCAAGCCTATGCCCAGATTGACGTAAAAACCGTCTTGCAATTCCTGCGCTGCACGTGCAGCCATTTCATCACGATTCCATGCCATGTCTTGTCTCCTGCTCGGTTTATTTCGAAGGGCGTACGGTACGCTGTTCTATACGTTTTTCCGGATTGGCATTGACCACAATGCGCTGCACGAAAATACCCGGTGTGTGGACTTCATCCGGATCGAGCTCACCGATTTCGACCAGTACTTCAACCTCTGCCACAGTGATCTTGCCAGCCATCGCCACATTCGGGTTAAAGTTGCGCGCTGTCTTGCGATAGACCAGATTACCGGCCTTGTCGGCCTTCCAGGCCTTGACCAGGGATACGTCGGATACCAGCGAACGCTCCATCACGTATTTTTGGCCATCAAACTCACGGATTTCCTTGCCGTCGGCCACAATGGTGCCGACCCCCGTCTTGGTGAAGAAAGCCGGGATACCGGCGCCACCTGCGCGCAGCTTTTCTGCCAGCGTGCCTTGCGGGGTGAATTCCAGTTCGAGCTCGCCAGCCAGGTACTGACGTTCAAATTCCTTGTTTTCACCGACATAGGATGAAATCATTTTCTTGATCTGGCGGGTGGTCAGCAACTGGCCTAAACCAAATCCATCCACGCCAGCATTATTCGAAATGGCAGTCAGTTCTTTGACACCAGAATCACGCAGGGCAGCGATCAGTGCCTCGGGTATACCGCACAGGCCAAAGCCGCCTACGGCGATGGTCTGACCATCCTTGATCACACCTGCCAGCGCGCTGGCAGCGTCAGGATAAACTTTGTCCATAATGTCTCCCTCTCCAGGTTTTAAATCGATATTTCTTTTGTCTTTGGTCTCTGCAAATGCGGCAAAGCACCCTACAAATCATTAGTCTCAGAACGTGTTTACGATCTGTAGCGAGCGAGCGTCAGCGGGGTGAAGAGCCGCGCAAAAAGCGGAATGTACACTAAGTACATGAGCATTTTGAGCAGCGCATGAGCCCCGATCACGCTCGCGCAGTAAGATCGTAAACAGGTTCTTACAGGATATGATGCTGCGTTATACTGCGCAATACCGTAAAAATACGCCTTTACTACAACCCTGTCAGCGGATCGTGGAAATGAATGTCGTACAGCCCATAGATTTTGAATCCATATTTCAACATGCGCCTGTCGGTATGTGCGTGTCGCAGAACCGCATCATTCATGCCTGTAATAATGACCTGGCGAAAATGTTTGGCTATCAAAACGACGAATTGCTGGGTCAGTCTTTTCTGGTGCTGTATCCCAGCCCCGACGAATTTGAGCGTACCGGTGCCCGTATTACCCCCATCATGAATGCCAAAGGCTACTACTCTGATGAACGCATCATGAAACGCGTCAACCAGGAACTGTTCTGGTGCCACGTATCAGGACGGGGATTGAACAAGGACGATCCGCACGCCGCTGGCATCTGGACTTTTGAAGACCTGAGCGCCAAACGCCCTGTGACTGCCGAACTGACCCCACGTGAACGCGAAATTGCCGCACTACTGGTGGAAGGTAAAACCAGCAAGCTGATTGCACGCCAGATCGACCTCAGTCCCCGGACAGTAGAAATGCACAGAGCCAAGCTGATGCGCAAGTTCAATTCAGCGACATCCAGTGAGCTGGTACACAAGCTACTCGGCATCATACGTTGAACCGGGGCACCTGAAACAAGGCGCGTGCAATAATCCACCTGGTCTTATTTTTTACGTTTTGCGACCTTGATTTCGCCCAGCTTTTGCTTGATCGATTCTGGCAGGCTGACGGATTTACCTGTCTCTGCCGCCACCCAGACCACCTTGGCACCACCTTCTGCATACAGGGCGTAACCGTCACCGACCGAGCGCATTTCCTGTATGGTTTCAAAGCTGCTGCGCCCTGCTTCGCCAATATAGGTACAGACTTCAACCTGGTCAGGATATTTCAGCGGCTTCTTGAAGGTGCAATAGGCATTCACGATGACGGGGCCATTACCCTGTTCATCCGGCTGGCACCCCATCATGCTCAGCCACTCTATGCGCGCCTGCTCCATATAGCGAAAATACACGGTATTGTTAACGTGACCCATGGCATCCATATCGCCCCATCGTATGGGGATGGTGACGGTATAGACCAGTTTCTTTTCCGTTACCTTAGCCTCTATCATTGCACGCTCATACCATCATCGGCAGTGACGATTGCGCCATTCAGGAAGCGTGATTCTTCAGCCGCCAGCAAAAGCAGCAGGCCATCCAGGTCTTCCGGTGTGCCTACGCGTTTTCTTGGCAGCATCTCGACCAGTTTCTGGCCGGCCTCGGTAGCAAAATAGTCTGAATTGATTTCTGTAGAAATATAGCCAGGGCAAATCGCGTTCACATTGATGCCGTACTTGCCCCACTCCACTGCCATGGCCTTGGTCATATGCACGACCGCTGCCTTGCTCATGCAGTAAATGCCTATCTGTGGCAGCACGCGCAGACCGGCGACCGAGGCAATATTGATGATGCGATGCTGTTTTTTAGGGTCACCCTTATGACGGGCTATCATGCGCTTGGCAGCTTCCTGTGCCACAAAGAAGGCACCGCGCTGGTTGGTGTCCATTACATAGGCATAATCATCCGGCGTCACGTCAACCAGGCGTTGCGTAGTCGACACACCGGAATTATTGATCAGGATGTCAATCGGACCGGCCTCTGTCTCGGCATGGGCAATCGCTGATTTGATGCTGCCATAGTCGGTCACGTCCAGCGCCACCACATGCGCGGCACCACCTTCTGATTCGATTTCGGCACGTAATTCTTTTAGTCTGTCTATACGACGCGATGCCAGCACGACCTGTGCGCCGGCCTGTGCCAGAATTTTGGCAAAGCGTGCACCAAGACCACTGGAAGCGCCAGTTATCAACGCTATTTTGCCTTCGAAATTGACTTCTATGCCCATCTGATTCTCCGCTAATAATTGGAATAAGCTTACTACTCTATCTAGCCGCTATGATGACATAGAGATTATGCTTGTGTTGTATGGATTTGAATTAGTTGAAGATTTTTACAGAAATTTTCCTGCTAATTCACATGATCTTGGTGCATCCCAAAGTTGGCTCTGCGATAATCCGGTGTATTTCGTGCGCCAATAAGAAGCTGCTTACGATCTGTAGCGAGCGTCAGCGGGGTAAGGGTAACAAAAACGCAGCGCAAAAAGCGGAATGTACTCTAGTACATGAGCATTTTGAGCAGCACATGAGCCCCGATCACGCTCGCGCAGTAAGATCGTAAACAGATTCTAAGAAAAATTTTTGGAGTACACCCTCGCTTGCGAAATACATCTACAGCAGATAACATGCTGAAAACAAATAAGCACGCTCGTTCGAAAATCTTCAGAAAGTGAAAATAGCCATGACACAAAGCATACTTGAGCAATACGGCCCTCGCGACGCAATGGAATATGATGTCGTCGTCGTCGGTGGTGGCCCGGCTGGTTTGTCGGCGGCCATCAAACTGAAGCAACTGGCGGCAGAAAAAGGCACCGAGGTCTCAGTCTGCGTACTGGAAAAAGGCGGCGAGCCTGGCGCGCATATCCTTTCTGGTGCCGTCATGGACCCCAAGGCACTGACCGAACTCTTTCCCAACTGGAAGGAAATGGGCGCGCCCCTGAATACAGCAGTCACCGAAGACCGCGTCTTGATACTGACTGAGAAGAAAGCCTATCGCACCCCCAACTGGGCACTGCCAGCCTGTTTCGAAAATCATGGTAACTACATCGTCTCGCTGGCCAATGTGACGCGCTGGCTGGCTCAGCAGGCTGAAGCGCTGGGCGTGGAAGTCTTCCCCGGTTTTGCTGCGGCAGAAGTTCTGTACAACGAAGATGGCTCGGTCAAGGGCGTAGCCACCGGCAATATGGGCGTAGACCGTCACGGCCAGCCTACTTCCTCTTTCCAGCTGGGTATGGAATTGCACGCGAAATACACCCTGTTTGCGGAAGGCGCACGTGGCCATCTGGGCAAGCAGGTCATCGACAAATATGACTTGAACAAGGGCAAAGACCCGCAATCCTATAGCATAGGTATCAAGGAATTGTGGGAAATCGATCCCAAGCAACATCAAGCAGGTCTGGTCGTGCATACGACAGGCTGGCCTTTGATGGATCAGTACAGCGGCTCTTTCCTTTATCATCTGGAAGACAATCTGGTGGCCGTGGGTTATGTTGTCGGCCTCGCCTATGCAAACCCTTACCTGTCACCCTACGAAGAATTCCAGCGCTTCAAGACCCATCCAGCAATCCGCACTTTCTTTGAAGGTGGCAAGCGTATTTCTTATGGTGCACGGGCGATTACTGCCGGTGGCTTGCAATCCCTGCCTAAGCTGGTGTTCCCGGGTGGTGCACTGATAGGTTGTGATGCCGGTTTCCTGAACATGAGCCGTATCAAGGGCAGCCATGCCGCTATCAAGACTGGCATGCTGGCAGCGACCGCCGCCTTTGAAGCAGTGTCAGCCAGTCGCCAGCATGATGAACTGAGCAGCTATTCGACGGCGTTTGAACAATCCTGGCTGCATGAAGAGCTGTACACCGCACGCAACGTCAAAGCATTGCTGAAGCGTGGCACTTATGGCTCACCGCTGGTGTGGCTGGATCAGGTGGTGTTGCGCGGCAAGGCACCGTGGACTCTGCATCACAGCAAGGCAGATCATGAATGCCTGCGCCCTGCTTCAGAATTTACCCCTATCGTTTATCCCAAGCCGGATGGCAAGCTGAGCTTTGACCGACTGTCATCGGTGTTCATTTCGAATACCAATCATGCCGAAGACCAGCCCATCCATCTGACATTGAAAAATGCCGATGTGCCAGTGTCCGTCAATCTGGCAAAATTCGCGGGTCCGGAGTCACGCTATTGCCCGGCTGGCGTATATGAATTCGTGAAAACCGAAGAAGGTGCAGATCGCCTGCAAATCAATGCGCAAAACTGCGTGCATTGCAAGACCTGCGATATCAAGGACCCGACACAGAATATCGTGTGGGTGACGCCTGAAGGTGGGGGTGGGCCGAATTATCCAAACATGTAGTCGAAGCCCTGATTAAGCTACTGCGGAGGGCGATTTTGAGCCTGCTGTTTTTGCAAATTCGTCGTCGTACGCTTGTACGACTGTGCTTCTTAACTCAAACTAGCGAGTGCCTACAGTAGACGAAAAGCAAATTACAAAATCACTAAAGGCATTTAAATGAGGAAATCGCGCTCAAGTTTTAAGCGCAGTGCACTATAAAAAATTTTGCATATTCCACCCGACAGGTTGCTAGCTTGCTACGAGTTGCCATAGATAACACACCGTCCATTGCCGTAGATTAGCACTTGAACTATCATAGACGTCTTATCAAATTAAACATAGAAAATTACCCCATGTTCACTGGCCTCCTACAGAAAAGAAATGTCGTTGCCCCCCTGATGATCGCCGCCTTCTTAAGCGGTTGCGCAACCGTCGCACCACCTGTCCGGCAGGTTCGCGCCACTATCGAAGCACGACATTCACCAGAGTTAAATGTTGTTGGCAAAGCTGAAATCGGCGAGTCGATTATTTCAAAAGAATATATTTCGCGTATTCGCGGAATTTCCTTGGCCGAGGCTGTATCAGAATCGGTCAACCCACCGGGCACCACAAGGGTGATGGCTGGCGATTTTGAGCTGCATTCGACAGGTCAAGACGGTGATTATTACCAAGGTAATGCTGATTATTCGATGTTGGGACAATCGGTTCCGTCAAGTGACCGTGCTGGCGTTTTCGTACCTAAAGACAAAAATCGACCAGCAGTCATATATCACTTTGCTTTGAGCTATCACTACGGTGTCAAGCCTGTAGCTTATATACCAAAGGAGATTGTTCATTTTACGCCTGAGAGTTTCCGTCGGGAAATTGTCTACAGTGGAGTTTCTCAGAACACCGTTACATTTATATATCGCGAATTTAAGGATAATCTTGCACGGCCCGCTTTTACTCAGGAACTAAAATACGACCTGTCGCAGGGGCGCGTTGTAGGCTACAAAGGGGCGCGTTTTGAAATTGTCGAAGCTGGTAATACCAGCGTTACTTACAAAGTATTAAGTCTGCTCGAATAACAAAACCATTGTTTGTGTATAGGCTATTCGATCTTCAGGTTCGAGCAACGATAGTAAAATGGAGCGCTATAGCCCAATAGGCCTGTAGTCTTAAAAACTGAAACGCAATTAGACGCTTTGACAGACGAAAAGAAAATTGCAAGGTCGTTAAAGGTATTTAAGTATGGAAATCGTACTGATATTTTAAGCACGACACCACAAAAGTTTCTTTTGTAAGAATAATCTACAGGTCGCTAGCACTACTCGTTACGCTTACTCAAAACCTCCTGCCATAAGTTGGATTGAAGTCTGACTACTTTAATGCAAAAAGCCGCTGATCAGCGGCTTTTTCGTTTTCAAGATTTTTTGCTGCTCTGATCTGCGATCACCACTTGCTGGCCAGGATTTTCTCTAGCCAGAATGTACCTATGACGGTTTTCACGTCGGTGATGTGGCCGGATTTGATCCAGTCCAGCATCTCTGGCAAGGTGGCGGTGAATACTTCCAGGAATTCTTCTTCATCCAGTGCTGCCTTGCCTGCTGTCAGACCTTTGGCCAGGTAGATGTCCAGATGCTCATCAGAATAAGCGATGGCATTGTGTATGGTGCAGACGAAAGACCAGTCTGTCGCGGTATAGCCGGTTTCTTCACGCAGCTCGCGCTGGGCGCAGATCAGGGGGTCTTCACCGGAATCAATCTTGCCAGCGGGGAATTCGATGAAAATACGGTCCAGCGGATAGCGAAACTGTTTCTCCAGCAAGATCCTGCCATCATCAAACAAGGGGATGACGACTACGGCACCCGGGTGGCGTATATATTCTCTGGTGGCGGTCTGGCCATCAGGCAGCGACACCACATCTTTGTCGACCTTGAGAAAACTGCCTGCATACACCAGCTCTGTGCTGAGCCGGGTTTCTTGCAGATCCAGCTTGCTGGTGACTTTTTCAGCCATGTTTGCGTTTCAGGTAGCGATACACAAAACCAGGGAAAGCCAACACCAGGAACAGGCAGGCATTGACGGCATAGAATTCCCAGCCCTGCGGGAAAGGATTGCCTGCCCCGGCTTCCAATGCATGGGCAATAAAGCCAAGACAAAAATACAGGACGATCAGTTCAAGCAGGCGCACCCATAAAGGCTTGGCATCGGCAAACCATTTGAGGCTGATCACCGCAAAACAGCGTTCATTCACAAATGGCGTATTGGCAGCCAACACCGCCAATACGATCACCAGCCAGACTGAGGCAGAATTACCCACTATTAATATTTAAGCGTGTTAGAAATGGCGTTTGCACAGGCCATCATCAGGGAACCTGGCAACAGACCCATGACCAATACCGCCAGGCCATTGATGCTCAGTATGACGCGCATGTCGGTGCTGGCAACGATAGGGCTATGATCCACAGGTTCGTCAAAATACATGAGTTTGACGACGCGCAGATAATAGAAAGTACCGATCAGCGAGAACAGCACGGCAACAATTGCCAGCCACAGCTGACCGGTAGACAATACTGCCTGCAATACAGACAGTTTGGCGTAAAAGCCCATCATAGGCGGGATACCTGCCAGCGAGAACATCAACAGCAGCATGACAAATGCAAACCATGGGTTGCGCTTGTTCAGGCCTTTCAGGTCTTCCAGATTTTCTGCTTCAAAGCCGGTACGCGCCAGCAGCATGATGACGCCGAAGGTACCCAAGGTCGTCAGCACATAGGTAATGCTGTAGAACATGGAAGCACTGTAGGCATCAACCGCCAGATCAGCATTGCCATTGGCGACGCCAGACAACATACCCAGCAGCATGAAACCCATTTGTGAAATGGTGGAATACGCCAGCATGCGTTTCAGATTGGTCTGGGCGATAGCGGTCAGGTTACCCACGGCCATCGACAACACTGCCAGCACCACCAGCATTTGCTGCCAATCGACCGCCAGCGGGAACAGCCCTTCTACCAGCAAACGGAAAGTGATGGCAAATGCCGCCAGCTTAGGTGCACCACCCAACAACAGGGTGACAGCTGTCGGTGCCCCCTGATACACGTCGGGCACCCACATATGGAAAGGAACCACGCCCAGTTTGAACGCCAGGCCAGCAACCAGGAACACGATACCAAATACCAGTATGGTTTTGTTGGCGGTTGCCGTTGCTGCTACTTTGACGACTTCACTCAATTGCAGGGAACCCGTAGCACCGTACAACATGGAAATACCATACAGCATGAAACCCGATGCCAGCGCACCCAGGATGAAATACTTCATCGCGGCTTCCGTTGATACCGTGTGGTCACGACGCAAGGCAACCAGCGCATACAGTGACAGCGACATCAATTCCACGCCCAGGTAAATGACGAGGAAATTGTTACCGGAAATCATCACCATCTGCCCCAGCAAGGCAAACAGCGCCAATACATAGTACTCACCACCCAGTTGGGTATTGGTCATGCCACGATCACTCACGTACTGACGTGAATAAATCAGGGTGACGCCCACTGCCAGGTAAGACAACAGTTTCAGCATATTCGACATGGGGTCAGAAACAAACATGCTGTTGCTGACGTAGACCGACATCACCGTATCAGAATTGGCCGCAGTCAAGGCACCACACACGGCCAGACTCAGCAGGCTCAGCACATACGTGACGTTGCGCTTGCTGTCTGCCAGAAACATATCTATCAGCAATATGACGCAAATCGCCAATAGCAAAAAGATTTCAGGATAAAGTGGTATCAGGTTCATATTATTCATTTTTACAAGCATTGATCTGCCGCCACATGAGATCTGTTCTCAGTACGTGGCTCGCGCATCCATATCCTCTGTCAAGGCATCACTTTTGACACTGCCACATGTTTCAACAGATCAGTCACCGAGACCTGCATTGCATCTGTAAATGGGGCCGGGTACAGACCCATCACCAGTACCGCAATGGCCAGCACACCCAGCATGAAAAATTCACGCTTGTTGATATCTGTCAGGTGCGCTACGTGTTCATTCGTGATATTGCCGAAAATCACACGTTTTACCATCCACAACGAATACGCTGCACCAAAAATCAAAGCTGTTGCTGCCAGCATGCCTATCCAGAAATTGAACTGGACTGCACCCAGAATCACCATGAATTCGCCAACGAAACCAGACGTCGCCGGCAAGCCGCAGTTAGCCATGGAGAACAGAACGAACAGGGCAGCAAACTTGGGCATGGTGTTGACCACGCCACCGTAGTCAGCGATTTCGCGGGAATGTACACGGTCATACAATACGCCGATACACAGGAACATCGCGCCGGAGATAAAGCCGTGGGAAATCATCTGTACGATAGCACCCTGCACCGACATGTCATTGAACATGAAGAAGCCGAGCGTCACAAAGCCCATGTGCGCAATCGACGAATACGCCACCAGCTTTTTCATATCCTTTTGTACCAGCGCCACCAGACCGATGTAAATAACGGCGATCAGCGACAAAGTAATCATGAAACCAGCCATGTAATGACTGGCATCCGGGGTGATAGGCAAAGAGAAACGCAAGAAACCGTAAGCACCCAGTTTCAACATGATCGCCGCCAGTACCACGGAACCACCGGTAGGTGCTTCCACGTGGGCATCTGGCAACCAGGTATGCACTGGCCACATCGGTACCTTGACCGCAAACGCCATCAGGAAAGCGCAGAAAATCATGATCTGCGTCGTCAGTGGCAAGGGCAATTTATGCCATACCAGGATGTCGAAAGAATGACCGGCTTTCAGGTACAGGTAAATGATGGCAACCAGCGTCAGCAAAGAACCCAGCAAGGTGTACAGGAAAAACTTGAAGGCGGCATACACACGATTCGGGCCACCCCAGACACCGACGATGATGTACATAGGAATCAGCGTCGCTTCGAAGAACACATAGAACAGCATGCCGTCGGTGGCGCAGAATACACCTATCATCAAACCGGACAGTATCAGGAAAGCACCCATGTACTGGGCAACCTGCTTTTCAACCACTTCCCATGCAGCGATGACCACGATGACGGTGATAAATGCCGTCAGTGGTATCAGCCACAGGGAAATGCCATCTATACCCAGTGAGTAAAAGATATTGAAGCGTTCTATCCAGGAAAATTTTTCGACAAACTGCATGCCGTGTGCGGCATTGTCAAAATTCTTGATCAATGGAATCGTGACCAAAAAACTGGCGATGGAACCGATCAGTGACACACCGCGCACCAGGCCAGGATTATTGTCGCGACCAAAAGCGAGGACGAAAATGCCAAACGCAATCGGACACCAGATCGCGAGGCTAAGTAGAGTAGAAGTTGACTGCATCATGATTATATTTTTATAGCCGTGGTCACTTATTTAGCGAAGGGAAACAGCACTGTGTAAGCCAGGAATGCCATTACGCCGAGTATCATTACAAACGCGTAGTGATAGATATAACCACTTTGCAACCGGCGTATCACTTTGGAGAACCAGCCCACCAGTTTTGCGCTGCCGTTCACCACCAGGCCATCAATCAGGCCCTTGTCACCGATATTCCACAAACCGCCACCCAGCACGCGTGCGCCGCCAGCAAATACGATCTCGTTGAAACGATCCATGTAGTACTTGTTGTCCAGCAGCGTATAAATGGCGCTGGCTTTGATCTTGATCGCAGCAGGAATCGCAGGCTTGACCATGTAGAACACATAGGAAGTCGCCACACCAGCCAGTGCCAGCCAGAACGGAGGCGTCATCAATGCATGCAGGGCCATCGCAAACGGAGAATGGAATTCATGCCTGAGTTCTTCCATCGCATGGTGGGCTTCATTGACGAAAATGACATTGTCAAAGAATTTGCCAAACAGCATAGGCTCGATGGTAATGAAGCCTATGAGCACGGAAGGAATTGCCAGCAAGACTAGTGGCAACCACACCACCATGGGTGATTCATGCGGTTTTTGCCCTGGTGCCAGACCATGGTGATGTGCATCATGGTCGTCGTCTGCACCGTGGGCGCCGTGGGTGTCATCTGCATGCGCAGCGTGGGCGTCTTTGGCATGGTGATCATCATGATGATCATGCGCATGGCCGAAGTTTTCCTTGCCGTGGAAGACCAGGAAGTACATGCGGAAAGAATAGAAAGCAGTCACAAACACGCCTGCCAGCACGGCAACCTGGGCAAAGCCAGCGCCTGGCAGATGACTTGCCTGGACGGCTTCAATAATGCTGTCCTTGGAATAAAAACCGGAAAAGAACGGTGTGCCGATCAGCGCCAGGGAACCCAGCAAGGAAGTGATCCAGGTAATCGGCATGTATTTGCGCAGGCCACCCATATTGCGGATGTCCTGATCATGGTGCATACCGATAATCACGGAACCAGCAGCCAGGAACAGCAAAGCCTTGAAGAATGCATGCGTCATCAAGTGGAACACCGCCACCGAGTACGCAGATGCGCCCAGAGCCACCGTCATGTAACCGAGTTGTGACAGAGTCGAATAGGCCACCACGCGCTTGATGTCGTTCTGGATAATCCCCAGGAAACCCATGAACAAGGCAGTAATCGAACCGATCACCAAGATGAAGGACAAGGCTGTATCAGACAGTTCAAACAGTGGCGACATGCGCGACACCATGAAGATACCAGCCGTTACCATGGTCGCCGCGTGGATCAGTGCGGAAATCGGTGTAGGGCCTTCCATCGAATCCGGCAACCAGACATGCAAGGGGAATTGTGCCGACTTACCCATGGCGCCGATAAACAGGCAGATACAGGCAACGGTAATCAACATCCAGTCTGTATGTGGCAACAGCATGGCAGCCAATTCTTGTTTTTTGGCGAAGACTTCGAGATAGTTCATGGAACCGGCATTTGCCACCAGCAAGCCTATGCCGAGGATGAAACCAAAGTCACCAACGCGGTTAACCAGGAAGGCTTTCATGTTGGCGTAGATGGCCGTCGGTTTGGTATACCAGAAACCAATCAGCAGATAAGACACCAGGCCCACCGCTTCCCAGCCAAAGAACAATTGCAGGAAGTTGTTGCTCATGACCAGCATCAGCATCGAGAAGGTGAACAGCGAAATGTACGAGAAGAAGCGGTTGTACCCTTCGTCTTCAGCCATATAACCGATGGTATAGATATGCACCATCAGCGATACAAAGGTCACGACGCACATCATCATGGCGGTCAGGCTATCGACCATGAAGCCGACTTCCAGCTTCAGGCCGCCAACATTCATCCATTGATACAGGGTGGCGTTATAGCTTGCGCCATCCATCACGGCAGACAAAGTCATGCAAGAAATGACGAAGGCAATCAGCACGCCCAGTATGGTCGCTGTATGCGATACTTTTCGTCCTACCACATTGCCAAAAAACTTCGTTCCTAGCAAACCTGCGATAGCAGCCCCTGCCAGAGGCGCCAGAGGTACTGCCAATAATAATTGTGGGTTAAGTTGCCCCGCCATGATGACCCTTTGTTAGCTTATTACTTTTCTTAAATCGCCAGCGTATGCCGGACTGTCGCCATACCTCAGTCCGCAGCATTATCCTTGTTAACCTTTTAATGCATCCAGATCTTCGACATTGATCGTGTCCAGATTACGGAACAACACAACCAGTATTGCCAGACCAATCGCAGATTCAGCGGCGGCCACGGTCAATATGAAGAAGACGAATACCTGACCAGCGGCATCACCCAAATAATGAGAAAAAGCGATGAAATTAATATTCACTGCCAACAACATCAACTCGATCGCCATCAACAACACGATGATGTTTTTACGATTGAGGAAAATACCGACGATGGAAATCGCAAACAGGATTGCGCCCAATATCAGGTAATGCGTCAAACTCAAAGTCAAAGCCATTTAAGCCTCCGGATTCACAGTGGCTGCCGCAGCAGTTGCATTATTCTCAGCGCGTTCTGATTCAGCCTTCATGCTGACGATGCGGATACGATCCTTGGCTTTCACTTTCACCGCAGCAGCCGGATCAAAGTACTTGCTGTCCTTGCGGCGACGCAAAGTCAAGGCAACCGCTGCCACGATGGCCAGCAACAAGATCGCTGCTGCCACTTCAAAAGCAAACTGGTAATGCGTGAAAATCTCTATACCCAAGGCCTTGGTATTGCCGATTTTGTCTGCGGCTGCCGGCACATGATTGTCCGGACGCAAAAAGCCGCGCCACAGTACCGCCGCCATTTCCAGCACGATAATGCCGCCAACGGCTGCCGCCAGTGGGAAATGACTCCAGAAACCTTCCCTGAGCTTGTCCAGATTGATGTCCAGCATCATCACGACAAACAGGAACAGCACCATCACCGCGCCGACATATACCAGCACCAGTACAATCGCCAGGAACTCGGCCTTCAGCAACATCCAGATGCCCGCGGCATTGAAGAAGGTCAAGACCAGAAACAAGGCAGCATGCACAGGATTGCGTGCAGAAATGACCTGGATCGCAGCGACTATCATGATCGCTGAGAAAACATAAAATAAAACGGTAGTAAATTCCATATCGAACCAGGTCCAGTTAGCGGTATGTAGCATCAGCGCTACGCGCTGCTGCAATTTGTGTCTCGTAACGATCACCTACGGCCAGCAGCATCTCTTTGGTGAAATACAGGTCGCCACGTTTTTCACCGTGGTATTCCAGTACATGGGTTTCCACGATGGAATCAACCGGGCAGGATTCTTCACAGAAACCACAAAAAATGCACTTGGTCAGATCGATGTCATAACGGGTAGTACGACGGCTGCCGTCAGCGCGCTGTTCAGATTCGATCGTGATCGCCATGGCCGGGCACACTGCTTCACACAATTTACAGGCGATGCAGCGTTCTTCCCCATTCGGGTAACGGCGCAAGGCATGCAAACCACGGAAACGTGGCGACTGTGGTGTCTTTTCTTCCGGGAATTGCACCGTGATCTTGCGGGCAAACATATAGCGGCCTGTCAGGGCCAGGCCCTTGATCAGTTCGCGCAGCATCAGGCTGCCAAAAAAATCCTTGATTGCTTCCATTTTTTTAGCCTCTTACTTCCAAATATTCCATGGAGTTTGCATCCATGCTGCGACGATCACCAGATACACCAGGGTCAGCGGGATAAATACTTTCCAGCCCAGACGCATGATCTGGTCATAGCGATAGCGCGGGAAAGAAGCACGTGCCCAGATGAACAGGGAAACCACAAAGAAGGTCTTGATGCCCAGCCAGATCCAGCCGGGGATGAAATCCAGGAAGCTAAACGGTGCAGACCAGCCGCCCAGGAACATCAGGGATGCCATGGCAGAAATCAAAATCATGTTGGCATATTCAGCCAGGAAGAACATGGCGAAGGACATACCCGAATATTCAACCATGTGACCGGCAACAATCTCGGATTCACCCTCCACCACGTCAAACGGATGACGGTTGGTTTCAGCAATACCGGAAATCACATACACCACAAACATAGGCAGCAGCGGCAACCAGTTCCACGAGAACAGGTTGAAACCATGGCGGGCAGCAAAGCCCTGGGTTTGCGCATTGACGATGTCCGTCATGTTCAAACTGCCTGATACCATCAATACGATGACCAGCACAAAGCCCATGGCGATTTCATACGACACCATCTGTGCCGATGCACGCATGGCACCGAGGAAAGCATACTTGGAATTGGATGCCCAACCGGCGATGATGATGCCGTACACTTCCATGGACGTGATGGCCATGATCAGCAACAGACCGGCATTCACATTCGCCAACACAGTTTGCGGGCCGAAAGGAATCACCGACCAGGCTGCCAGCGCCGGCATGATGGTCATGATAGGTGCCAGCACGAACAAGATTTTATTTGCCTTGGCCGGGATGATGATTTCTTTCAGCAGCAGTTTCAGTGCATCCGCGATAGGCTGCAGCAAGCCAGCAGGGCCAACGCGATTCGGGCCAAGACGGATATGCATCCAGCCTATCATCTTGCGTTCCCACAAGGTCAGGTAGGCCACACAGCCCATGACGGGCAAGGTGATGCAGACAATCTTGACCAGGGTCCACAGCGGCAACCATAAAGCGCCGAGGTGGTGCTGACCAAATTCATGAATAGAGAGCAGCAAATTCATTATGCACGCTCCAGTTTGATGGCACCGAACATGCCGTCCAGATTGGCTGTCAGGGTATGACCGGCAGCGATTCTGACCACATTGTCAGGCAGTGATTTGTCGATTCCAACAGGGATCAGGGTAGAACCTGTTTTGCTCAGTCTTACCATGTCACCTTCGGCGATGCCCAGTTTGCCTGCTTCGGCCAGGCTGATCCAGGCTTGTGGCGCACGCGCATCGGCAGTCAGTTGCAGGGATTCTGCACGACGTACAATAGCGTCTGTGCTGTAAATGCCGACATCGGCAATACGTTCCAG
This sequence comes from Undibacterium sp. Di26W, assembly GCF_049340265.1. NCBI lineage: Bacteria > Pseudomonadati > Pseudomonadota > Betaproteobacteria > Burkholderiales > Oxalobacteraceae > Undibacterium > Undibacterium sp. Di26W. The sequence continues at coordinate 181,083 of NZ_JBMPOR010000007.1, read as the reverse complement.
ACCAGAACTGGCATTAGCAGAAACAGCCGGGGCGATTTTGGCCAGGTTATTCAGTTGCACCGTCAGGTCAGCTTGCGTCAGCACGGTATCGCGCACTGCTTCTGCCGTTTCAAAATCAAAGTTTTCCAGACCCAGCAAATTACCCAGTACGCGCAAGACTTTCCATGCCGGACGGGTGTCACCCAGAGGCTTGACCACACCGTGGAAACTTTGGGCACGACCTTCGCAACTGACGAAGGTACCGGCAGTTTCAGTGAATGGAGAAACCGGCAGCAAGACGTCTGCATATTCTGCGCCATGCTTGAATGGCGACATGACGACCACCATGTCAGCCTGATCCAGTGCGGCCTTGGCTTGCACCGGATACGCGCTGTCGAGCAAAGGCTCGGCGTGCAACACGATGTAGGCTTTTTTGGCTTGAGTGAAAACTGGTTTGGCATTATTGGCCGGTATGGCATTTGCCAAATAACCGCCAACGGTGTTCGCTGCTTCGGTCAGGTAACCAAATTCGCTACCTGCATTTTCAGCTATCCATTGTGCCAGCGCATGCAATTGCGATGCTTCTGGATGGTAAGAAGCGGTGTTACCGAGGAACACACCTGCTTTGCCAGCCAACAGGCTGGCCGCAATCGCTTCTGCTTTGGCAGATGCCTGCACTGCTTCCAGGCCGGCTGGTTTGGCGATTTCTTTTTTCGTTGCTACGGCTACCGCAACTTCAGCCAGGAAAGCTGCCCACAGCGATGGTGCAACGACTGCATTGTTGGCCAGCTTGATGAGCAACTCATCATCGGTTGCATGCAGGATGCTGAGCTTAGCACCCATTTTTACCGATTGACGCAAGCGGGCGGCCAGCAAAGGATGGTCTTTACGCAGGAAAGAACCAATCACGAAGACATTTTTCAACTGAGCAAACTTGGCGATACTGGTACCCAGCCAAGGTTTGATGGCAGAATTCAAAGCGAAGTCAGACTGACGCAGGCGGAAATCGACATTATCAGAACCCAGGCCACGAACGACACGTTGCAACAGGGTCAGTTCTTCCAGTGTTGCACTGGGTGCAGCAACCGCAGCAATGGCATCAGCACCATGTTCATGCTTGACATTACGCAGGCCATGGGCAACATATTCGAGCGCTGTCTGCCAGTCAGTTTCCTGCCATTCACCACCCTGTTTGATCATGGGCTTGGTCAGGCGTTCCGTGCTGTTCAGCGCTTCGTAAGAGAAGCGGTCTTTGTCAGAAATCCAGCATTCATTGATTTCTTCGTTTTCCAGCGGGACCACGCGCATGACCTTGTTGTTCTTGACCTGCACGATCAGGTTGGAACCCAGTCCATCATGGGCACTCACCGATTTACGGCGGGACAATTCCCAGGTACGGGCAGAATAGCGGAAAGGCTTGGATGTCAATGCACCAACCGGGCACAGATCGATCATGTTGCCAGACAATTCGGAATCAACTGTTTTGCCGACGAAGGAAGTGATTTCAGAATGTTCGCCACGGTTGAGCATGCCCAGTTCCATGACGCCAGCGATTTCCTGGCCGAAACGTACGCAACGTGTGCAGTGTATGCAACGGCTCATTTCTTCCATGGATACCAGCGGACCGACATCCTTGTGGAATACGACGCGCTTTTCTTCTTCGTAACGGGATGCCGTACCACCGTAACCGACAGCCAGATCCTGCAGTTGGCATTCGCCACCCTGGTCGCAGATAGGACAATCCAGCGGGTGATTGATGAGCAAAAATTCCATCACCGCTTTTTGTGCTTTTACTGCCTTGTCGCTGGAAGAACGCACGATCATGCCGGCGGTCACTGGCGTGGCGCAGGCAGGCAAAGGCTTCGGTGCTTTTTCAACCTCGACCAGACACATGCGGCAGTTGGCCGCAATAGATAATTTTTTGTGATAGCAAAAGTGCGGGATGTAGGTGCCAAGCTTATTGGCAGCGTCCATCACCATACTGCCCTCTTGGACTTCGACTTTTTTGCCGTCTATTTCGATTTCAACCATGGTCTACTCTAAGTGTGCTAACCGAAGCTGGCTTACATGTAAGTGGGCACCAAGCAATGCTTATGCTCGATGTGATATTCAAATTCTTCGCGGAAATTCTTGATCATGGCGCGTACCGGCATCGCCGCTGCATCACCCAGGGCGCAAATTGTCTTGCCCTGAATATTGTCAGCGATGGAGTTCAGCATATCCAGATCATCCGCACGACCCTGGCCATGTTCTATCCTGTGCACCATGCGATACAACCAGCCCGTACCTTCACGGCAAGGCGTGCACTGACCGCAAGATTCTTCAAAATAAAAGTAAGACAGGCGCAACAATGATTTCACCATGCAGCGCGTTTCATCCATGACGATCACCGCACCAGAACCCAACATCGAGCCCGCCTTGGCGATGGCGTCATAATCCATATCGGTAGCCATCATCACATCGCCGGTCAATACTGGCATGGAAGAACCTCCAGGGATAACCGCCTTGATCTTTTTACCGTCGCGCATGCCACCAGCCAGTTCCAGCAATGTCGCAAATGGCGTACCCAGCGGCACTTCATAATTGCCCGGCTTGGCTACGTCGCCCGACATGGAGAAAATCTTGGTGCCGCCGTTATTTGGCTTGCCCAGTGCAGCATATTTTTCGCCACCCATGGCAAACACAAACGGCACGGCTGCAAAAGTTTCCGTGTTATTGATCGTGGTTGGCTTGCCATACAAACCGAAGCTGGCCGGGAAAGGCGGCTTGAAGCGTGGCTGCCCTTTCTTACCTTCCAACGATTCCAGCAAGGCAGTTTCTTCGCCGCAGATGTACGCGCCGTAGCCGTGGAAAGCATGCAACTGGAAATTGAAATCGGAACCGGCAATTTTGTCGCCCAGCATATTGGCTGCACGCGCCTCTTCCAGCGCTTCTTCGAAACGGTCGTAATCAGCAAAAATTTCGCCGTGGATATAGTTATAACCAACTGTGATGCCCATGGCGTAAGCGCCTATGGCCATGCCTTCGATCAGGGCATGCGGGTTATAACGGATGATGTCACGGTCTTTGAATGTACCAGGTTCGCCTTCGTCAGTATTGCAGACCAGGTATTTTTGACCCGGGAACTGACGCGGCATGAAGCTCCACTTCAAACCAGTAGGAAAACCCGCACCGCCACGACCACGCAATGACGATGCCTTCAACTCGGCAATCACTTGTTCAGGCGGGATTTTTTCATTCAGGATACGTTTCAGTGATTCATAGCCACCACGTGCTACGTAATCTTGCAGATGCCAGTTCTTGCCATCCAGGCCAGCCAGTATCAAAGGCTTAATATGGCGATTGTGCAGACTCGTCATTATTTACCTGCCTCTTTCAATTCATTGACCAGACCGTCAATTTTGTCATTCGACATGAAACTGCACATGCGTTTGTTATTGACGATCATCACAGGTGCATCACCGCAGGCACCCATACATTCACCTTCAACCAGCGTGAATTGGCCATCTGCCGTGGTTTCCTTGTAATCAATACCGAGCTTTTGCTTCAGGTGATGTGCTGCACGTTCGCCACCTGACAGGGCGCAAGGCAGATTGGTACAGACCGAAATCTTGAACTTGCCCACCGGCTTGGTGTTGTACATGTTGTAGAAAGTCGCGACTTCCTGCACTGCTACCGCAGGCATGCCGATGTAATCAGCCAGGGTCTGCATGACTTCCGGAGATACCCAGCCAGTTTCATCCTGGGCGATAGCCAATGCGGCCATCACAGCGGACTGGCGCTGGTCAGCCGGGAACTTTGCCAGTTCACGATCAATTTTTTTAAATGCCTGCTCTGATAACACCATAGCTAATGCCTCGATTCGACGCCCTCAGGACGCCGCTTTATCTGTCAATCTCACCAAACACAATATCCTGAGTACCGATGATCGTTACCGCATCAGCAATCATGTGACCTTTTGCCATTTCATCCAAACCCTGCAAATGCGCGAAACCTGGCGCACGGATTTTCAGACGATACGGCTTGTTAGCACCATCGGACATCAAGTAAATACCAAACTCACCTTTAGGATGTTCGACTGCGGCATACGCTTCGCCAGCAGGAACATGGAAACCTTCGGTGAACAGCTTGAAGTGATGGATGAGTTCTTCCATATTCGACTTCATGTTCACACGATGTGGTGGTGCCACCTTGTGGTTATCAGTAATCACCGGCCCCTGGTTGTTTCTCAGCCATTCCACGCATTGTTTGATGATGCGGTTGGACTGACGCATTTCTTCCACGCGCACCAGGTAACGGTCATAGCTGTCGCCGTTCACACCTACTGGAATATCAAAGTCCAGTAAGTCATACACTTCATACGGCTGCTTCTTGCGCAAATCCCATTCAATGCCGGAACCACGCAACATAGGGCCGGTAAAGCCCATGGCTTTGGCACGCTCAGGCGACACGACACCGATGCCGACCAGACGCTGTTTCCAGATACGGTTGTCGGTCAGCAGTGTTTCGTATTCATCGACGTATTTCGGGAAGCGGTTGGTGAAGTCTTCAATGAAATCCAGCAGGGAACCCTGGCGATTTTCATTCAGCAAGCGCATCGCCTTTTCATTCTTCAAAGCAGACGTCGTAAATTGCGGCATTTGCTCTGGCAAATCACGATACACACCACCTGGACGATAGTAAGCAGCATGCAAACGTGCACCCGAGACCGCTTCATAGCAATCCATCAGGTCTTCACGCTCGCGGAAAGCGTACAGGAATACCGCCATCGCCCCCACGTCCAGCGCATGCGCGCCTATCCACAGCAAGTGGTTCAGCAAGCGCGTGATTTCATCAAACATGACGCGAATGTACTGCGCACGCAAAGGCACTTCCAGGCCCAGCATCTTTTCAATCGCCATGACATACGCATGCTCATTGGCCATCATCGATACATAGTCCAGGCGATCCATGTAAGGCACGGATTGCAGGAAGGTTTTTTGTTCTGCCAGTTTTTCAGTCGCACGATGCAACAGGCCAATATGCGGATCAGCACGTTGTATGACTTCACCATCGAGCTCAAGCACCAGGCGCAACACACCATGCGCAGCAGGATGCTGAGGACCGAAGTTCAGGGTGTAATTCTTAATCTCAGCCATTATTTCATCCCGTAATGTTCTTCACGAATGATACGCGGCACATTTTCGCGTGGTTCTATCGTGACAGGCTGGTAAACGACGCGCTTTTGATCTGCGTCATAGCGCATTTCAACATAGCCGGAAACTGGAAAGTCTTTACGGAAAGGATGTCCGATAAAACCATAGTCAGTCAGAATACGACGCAAGTCATTGTGACCATCAAACAAGATACCAAACAGGTCGAATGCTTCACGCTCATACCAGTTGGCAGCATTCCAGATATCGATCAGGGAAGGCACGACCGGCATTTCATCATCCGGTGCGAAAACGCGCACACGCAAACGCCAGTTGTTTTTAATAGACAGCAAATGCGACACGGCGGCATAACGCGCGCCTTCCCACAAGCCATCGCCATAGGTGGAATAATCAACACCACACAGATCAATCAATTCTTCGAAGTGGGTATCCGGATGGTCGCGCAACGTACGCATGGCATCCAGGTAAGCTGCTGAAGAAACCACGATAGTGATTTCACCCAACGCATTTTTTAATTCTAGAATGCGTTCACCCAGGACAGTTTTTACCGCCGTCTCAAGGTTTTCCAGTTTGGTAGTCATAATTTAATGTTGCCCCGGCGACGACGCAATTAACGCGCGATGGTATTGGTACGTTTGATCTTGTTTTGCAACTGTATGATGCCGTATATCAGGGCCTCTGCCGTCGGCGGGCAACCTGGCACATACACATCCACAGGAACAATACGATCACAACCACGCACCACGGAATACGAATAGTGATAATAACCACCGCCGTTGGCACAGGACCCCATGGAAATAACCCAGCGTGGCTCGGCCATCTGGTCATACACCTTGCGCAGCGCAGGTGCCATCTTGTTGCACAGCGTACCAGCAACGATCATCACGTCAGACTGACGCGGCGATGGGCGAAACACGACCCCAAAGCGGTCCAGATCATAGCGTGAAGCACCTGCGTGCATCATCTCTACTGCGCAGCAGGCCAGACCAAAGGTCATGGGCCACATGGAACCGGTACGCGTCCAGTTGATCAGCTTGTCGGCTGTTGTCGTGACAAAGCCTTCGTTCAATACACCTTCAATTGACATAATCCATCACTCCCAATCCAGAGCGCCTTTTTTCCAGATGTACCAAAATCCAACGCCAAACTCCAGCACAAAGCCGAGCATAATCAGAAAACCTGCCCAACCCAGATCACGCATCGCCACGCCCCACGGGAAGAAGAATGCCGTTTCCAGATCAAACAAAATGAACAGAATTGCTACCAGGTAGTAACGCACATCAAACTTCATGCGCGCATCTTCGAATGCTTCAAAACCGCACTCGTAAGCAGAATTTTTTTGAGAATCCGGTTTATATGGGGCAAGAACACGTCCCAGAATTTGCGGCACCACACCAACGGCGATACCAACCAGAATAAAGAGAAGAACTGGGAAATAATTTTCGAGGTTCACGTTAGGCTACCTGTAATTGAACGCCAGATTGAAGCAAGTCATTTATTGATATTGACAAGCAAGAAACAACTGCTTCCTCGACCAAGCCAGCAAAGAAAACTGACTCTATTTTTATTGGTGCCGACGACGAGACTCGAACTCGTACAGCTTTCGCCACTACCCCCTCAAGATAGCGTGTCTACCAATTTCACCACGTCGGCCTAAGCCCAGCATTCTACTATGTCTAGCCTCATTGTTCAACGCACAATTGCAGCAATCCAATGTTTTTTGCTGGGAAAATCAAATTATTTTGGAATCTGGTTTGCCTGACCAGTAGCTGCAGAGGATGCAGGCACGGCAGTGATAACCGGACCAGAAGCAGCACCTGCAGAACTTGCTGGCGCTGCCGGCTTAACAGCTGTTACACCTTCCATAACACCAATGGCGGGCTTGCGATTACCACTGGAAACAGCCAGGCCCAAAGTCGCTGCAAAAAAGACCGCAGCCGCCACGCCTGTGGCCTTGGACAGGAAGTTGGAAGAGCCAGTTGCACCGAACAGGCTACCCGATGCGCCAGAACCAAAAGAGGCCCCCATATCAGCACCTTTACCGTGCTGCAACAAAACCAGGCCAATAATTGCCAAAGCTGACAACACCTGAACAACCACAACCAACGTAAATAAAGTTTGCATTCAAGACATCCAAAAAAAATTAAGCATCCAACAAATTAATCCAAACCACTCAGGCCGCTGCAATAATCGACAGGAAATCCTGCGATTTCAATGCTGCACCACCTATCAGGCCACCATCAATATCGGACATTGCCAGCAATTCTGCGGCATTTTCCGGTTTCATGCTGCCACCGTACAAAATCTGCACCTTGCTTGCAGCCTCAGCATTTCTGGCTGCCATTTGCTGACGCAGGAACTGATGCACATCCTGCGCCATTTGCGGCGTTGCCGTCTTGCCGGTGCCAATTGCCCATACCGGCTCATAAGCGACCACCATTGCCGTCATATCGTCGAGCACATCCAGGACCGCATTCAACTGCGTAGCCACCACCTGATTGGTCTGGCCATTTTCACGCTGCTCCAGCGTTTCACCAACACAAACAATAGGCAACAGACCTGATTTCTGCAAGCGCAATGCCTTTTGCGCCACCAGCTCATCGCTTTCAGCATGATAGGCACGGCGCTCGGAATGCCCGACTATCACATACCTGCTACCGCAATCCGCCAGCATGGCTGCCGCTATCTCGCCGGTATAAGCACCCTGCGCATGTACGGACACATCTTGTGCGCCCCACATGACGGCAGTACCTGTCAATAATTCAGCACATTGCGCCAGATATGGTGCTGGTGGGCATACCAGGACATCACAATTCAATGATGCAGGCAAACCCGCCTTTATTTCAGACAACAACGAACGGTTAGCAGAAAAACCACCATTCATCTTCCAGTTACCGGCTATTAAGGTGCGTCGCATAGTAAGCCAAAATATAAATAACCGTCTATTGTAGCCCTCAGCGCTATCAGGGTCAAACCAGCGTACTCAGGTTTATGACTTTATGACTACAAAAACTGCACCAGAGGGCGCTTCAATGAACGCTTTTAGTGCAGATAAGCTATCTTTTTGGCCATGTCAGCCAAACTTTAAGGTCGTAGAACGTGTTTACGATCTGTAGCGAGTGAGCGTCAGCGGGGTAAGGGTAACAAAAACGCAGCGCAAAAAGCGGAATGTACTTCAGTACATGAGCATTTTGAGCAGCGCATGAGCCCCGATCACGCTCGCGCAGTAAGATCGCAAACAGGTTCTTAACCTGCATCCATAGACAACATGATTTTTCCTATATGCGCACCCTCCTCCATCATGGCATGCGCCTGCGCGGCCTGCGCCAGGGGGAAGACATGATGAATCACAGGCACGATCGCCCGGGAACTCAGCAGCGGCCAGACACGTTCCTGCAATTCAGTCGCAATCGCCTTTTTGAAAGCCACCGAGCGTGGGCGCAAGGTAGAACCAGTCACGGTCAGGCGGCGGCGCAATACCTGGGCCAGATCCAGTTCCGCAGTAGAACCACCCAGCAAGGCAATAATGGCGAGGCGGCCATCATCGGCAAGACAATTGATCTCCTGCGGCACGTAACTGCCCGCCACCATGTCCAGAATGACGTCAACGCCTTTGCCAGCCGTCAATTCCTTGATGACATCGACAAATTTCTCAGTCTTGTAGTTGATACCGCGTTCCGCACCCAGCTTTTCTGTTGCACGACACTTATCGTCCGAACCGGCAGTGGCAAATACACGATGCCCCAATGCCTTTGCAATTTGAATCGCGGCCACACCGATACCCGAGGTACCACCCTGCACCAGAAAACTTTCACCCGGCGATAAATGGGCGCGCTGGAATACATTGCTCCAGACCGTGAAATAAGTTTCCGGCAAAGATGCCGCTTCCAGCAAAGACAGGCCCTGCGGCAGCTTCAGACACTGTCCTACCGGTGCCACGCAGTATTCGGCATAGCCACCACCCTGCACCAGGGCACAAACCTGATCTCCGACCTGAAACGCGCTACCCTCGACGTCACCGGCAACCACCTCCCCCGCCACTTCCAGCCCCGGCAAATCCGACGCACCTGCAGGTACAGGGTAAAAACCCAGGCGCTGCAAGACATCAGGCCGGTTCACACCGGCGGCACTGACCCGTATCAGCAATTCACCCTTGCCAGGTACAGGCATGGGCCGGGTAGTCATCTGCAACACTTCCGGCTTGCCGTAATGGGTGATTTCTATGGCGCGCATTTCAGTTTTCATGGGGACTCATCAATAAAGTGGACGATGGGATTTGAATTGTAAGCGAATAAAAAAACGCCCGTACAAAGCACGGGCGTTTCTTCTTTTTTCCAGCCTGGCGGTGCAAGGCAAATGACGGCCTGATTATCTACTTATCATCTGCCTCATCATCTACCTCACTACCTGCCGCTGTTATTGCTGCTGTGGCTGACCTTGTGCTTCAGACTCAGACAATGCCGCCTTCATGGACAGCTTGAAGCGACCACGATCATCTGTTTCCAGCACTTTGACGCGCACTTGCTGACCTTCTTTGAGGTAGTCGGCAACCGCATTTACGCGCTCATTGGCGATCTGGCTGATGTGCAGCAAACCATCTTTACCTGGCATGATTTGGACAATCGCGCCGAAGTCCAGCAACTTCAATACTGTACCGTCGTAGACCTTGCCAACTTCAACTTCTGCAGTCAGTTCTTCGATACGACGTTTGGCTTCCTGGCCAGCTGCTGCATCCACAGAAGCGATAGTGACCACGCCTTCATCGCTGATATCGATTTGCGTACCAGTTTCTTCCGTCAATGCACGGATCACTGCACCACCCTTACCGATAACATCACGGATTTTTTCAGGGTTGATCTTGACTGTGATCAGACGTGGCGCAAAGTCGGACAGTTCGGTTTTACCAACCGGTACGGCTTCTTGCATTTTACCCAGAATATGGATACGGCCTTCTTTGGCCTGCGCCAGAGCGACTTGCATGATTTCTTTGGTGATACCCTGGATTTTGATATCCATTTGCAGGGCAGTAATGCCTTCTGCAGTACCAGCTACTTTAAAGTCCATGTCACCCAGGTGATCTTCATCACCCAGGATGTCGGTCAGAACGGCAAACTTGTTGCCATCCTTGATCAGGCCCATGGCGATACCTGCCACGTGTGCTTTCATCGGCACGCCAGCATCCATCAAAGCCAGGCAGCCGCCACAGACGGAGGCCATGGAAGAAGAACCATTGGATTCAGTAATTTCGGACACCAGGCGTACGGAATAGCTGAAATCTTCCGGATCAGGCAAGGCAGCCTGCAATGCGCGTTTAGCCAGGCGGCCATGGCCGATTTCACGACGCTTAGGTGTGCCAACTCGGCCTGTTTCGCCAGTAGCGAATGGAGGCATATTGTAATGCAGCATGAAGCGATCAGAGTATTCACCCATCAGCGCATCAATTTTTTGCTCGTCACGGGCAGTGCCCAGTGTAGCAATCACCAAAGCCTGCGTTTCACCACGTGTGAACAGGGCGGTACCATGCGTACGTGGCAAAACACCGGTACGGATAGTGATAGGACGCACTGTGCGTGTGTCACGACCATCGATACGTGGTTCGCCTTCGAGGATCTGGGAACGAACGATTTTCGCTTCCAGATCAAACAGGATATTACCCACTTCGGAAGAATCAGGAGCAGCTTCGCCTTTGGCAGCAGCTTGTTCAGCCAGTGCGGCAGCGACTGTGGACGTTGCCGCCTTCAGTTGCTCAGTACGTGCCTGTTTTTCTTTGGTTTGATAAGCAGCGCGCAACAGAGGCTCTGCGACTGCAGTTACAGCAGCAATCAGTGGCTCATTTTTTGCCGCAGGTGCCCATTGTACTTCAGGCTTGCCACCGTCACGTACCAGTTCATGGATCGCATCGATCACCGCTTTCATTTGCGTGTGGCCATACACTACCGCGCCCAGCATGATTTCTTCAGACAATTGCTGCGCTTCAGATTCCACCATCAACACGGCTTGCTCAGTACCGGCAACAACCAGATCCAGTTTGGATTGTTTCAGTTGCGTTGCAGTTGGGTTCAATACATATTGACCATCGATGTAACCAACACGTGCTGCACCAACCGGGCCACTGAATGGGATGCCAGCAACAGAAATCGCAGCAGAAGCGCCGATCATCGCAGCGATATCAGGATCGATTTCCGGATTGACGGACAATACATGAATGATGACCTGAACTTCGTTCAGATAGCCTTCTGGGAACAGAGGGCGGATAGGCCTGTCGATCAAACGGGAAGTCAGTGTTTCTTTTTCAGATGGACGACCTTCACGCTTGAAGAAACCGCCGGGAATACGGCCAGCAGCGTAAGTTTTTTCCATGTAATCCACGGTCAGAGGAAAGAAATCCTGACCTGGCTTGGCATCCTTCTTTGCAACAACGGTTGCCAGTACGACGGTATCTTCTATGGATACCAGGACCGCGCCAGAAGCCTGGCGGGCGATTTCACCGGTTTCCAGTGTGACCTGGTGCTGACCGTATTGGAAGGTTTTGGTAATTTTATTAAACACAATGTGTCCTTTCTATTTTGCCGACAGATTTTCAGGCGCTGTCGTTCACCTCACCGCGAGCAACCCGCCTGGATTGCTTTTTTGCCTGTTTTCAACATTTCCGTTAAAAACCGGGCTAAAACTGGGAGAAACTAAAACTCTACATAGACAAAAAGCCTGCGACAGACGACTGACGCAGGCTTTTTACTACCAATGATTTGCTAAGCTCAGCAAGAATTACTTACGCAAGCCGAGTTTTTCGATCAGTGAGCGATAGCGATTCAGGTCTTTACCTTTCAGGTAAGACAGCAGACTCTTACGACGGTTAACCATCATGATCAAACCACGACGGGAGTGGTGATCTTTAGAGTGCGCTTTGAAGTGACCATTCAGGTCATTGATACGTGCAGTCAACAAAGCAACTTGCACTTCAGGAGAGCCTGTGTCATTTTGACCACGGGCATTGTCCGCTACGATAGCGGCTTTTGCATTTTTTTCGATAGACATAATTTTCCTTAACATGCGATAACAAGAGTCGCCGTATTTATAAAAACAGCTACAAAACCATCGTTATCGTGAAATAGCAATCCCGCCGGAATGACGGGACGCGTGACTATACCACCGTTTTAAGTTGGAATCAAATCCTGCTTTAAATCTGGGGATTCAGTTTCTCGGTCTTTGATTGCAATTTATTCAATGCCGACAAATAGGCTTTCGCTGAAGCAACAACGATATCAGGATCAGCGCCGACGCCATTGACGATGCGGCCAGCCTTGGACAAACGCATGGTGACCTCACCTTGTGATTGCGTACCCGTCGTGATCGCGTTCACCGAGAACAACAACAGCTCTGCCCCACTCTGCACCTTGGAATCGATCGCATTGACCATGGCATCAACCGGGCCATTACCATTCGCTTCGCAACTGACTTCCTTGCCGTTTGAAGTAAATACGACTTTAGCAAATGGCAACTCACCAGTTTCAGAACGTTGCGAAAGAGAAACATAATGGAAGGCATCGTTGTTTTGCGCGTGCTCTTCATCGGACACCAGGGCAAGGATATCTTCGTCGAATATGTCAGACTTACGGTCGGCCAGTTCCTTGAAGCGGGCAAAGGCTGCATTGACTTCAGCCTCTGATTCCAATGCGATGCCCAACTCTTCCAAACGCTGTTTGAAAGCGTTACGGCCAGACAATTTACCCAGGACCAGCTTATTCGCGCTCCAGCCCACGTCTTCGGCACGCATGATTTCATAGGTATCACGCGCTTTCAAAATGCCATCCTGATGGATGCCGGATGCATGAGCAAAGGCATTCGCCCCCACCACGGCCTTGTTCGGCTGCACGGCAAAGCCGGTGATTTGCGACACCAGCTTGGATGCAGGCACGATCTGGCTGATATCAATACCCAGTTGCAGATCAAAATAATCCTTGCGGGTGCGCACTGCCATGACAATTTCTTCGAGCGCAGTATTACCTGCGCGCTCACCCAGGCCATTGATGGTGCATTCGATCTGACGTGCACCACCTATCATGACGCCGGCCAGGGAATTGGCCACCGCCATGCCCAGATCGTTGTGACAATGTACCGACCACACCACCTTGTCGGAATTCGGGATGCGTTCACGCAGGGATTTCAGCATATTGCCGTACAGTTCAGGCACGGCATAACCAACGGTATCCGCAAAATTGATGGTCGTTGCGCCTTCCTTGATGACTGCCTCCAGCACGCGGCAAAGGAAATCCATGTCTGAGCGACTACCATCTTCCGGACTGAATTCGACATCATCCGTAAAGTTGCGGGCATAGCGCACAGCCTGCATCGCCTGCTCCAGCACCTGGTCTGGCGTCATGCGCAATTTCTTTTCCATGTGCAAAGGAGAAGTCGCAATGAACGTATGGATACGCTTGCGCTGCGCGGCCTGCAAGGCTTCGGCGGCACGCGCGATATCTCGGTCATTGGCGCGCGACAGAGAGCAAATCGTGGAATCCTTGATGATGGAGGCAATCGCCTTGATGGATTCAAAATCACCTGGCGACGCTGCGGCAAAACCGGCCTCAATCACATCGACCTTCATTCTTTCCAGTTGCTTGGCAATGCGGATTTTTTCATCCTTGGTCATGGATGCACCAGGTGATTGTTCGCCATCACGCAAGGTTGTGTCGAATATGATGAGTTTGTCAGCCATGATATTGCTCCTGAGATAAATTTAAAAAAACAGAATTTATAAAATTGATATGAGATGAAACTGTAAATTGTGAATATTCTCTAGCCTACCCTTGCAAGACGCACATGGGTGGTGAGACTACTCGAATTGTGGGTATGGGGAATTTAGCGCGTAACCGCTAGTAGAGATGCCAGCAATAGCGATAGCAGACCAGACAGGCCTGCCATAGTGTTTTTTGCTATTGATGTGGATGCGAAGTTCATGCCAAAGACTATAAGCGCGATTACAGAAAAGTGCAAGAATTTATAGCAGCAAAATCCCATTTTTCTCAGGCAGAAAAGCAAAAAAGCCGCGATACATTTTCTGTATGGCGACTTTTCTTGCGAAATGCCGAATATTATCCGGCGTGCATATTCTCAAATATTATTTCTCTTCATGCGGCTCGACGCTGGTCTGCACCAGGCTGACCGGCCTGCCCTTGCGCCAGCGCCATAGCAACACGACATAACCAGACAAACCATACAGGACGAACAAACCAAATAACACCTTGGGTGGGTCACTGACCACAGCCACATAGGCCAATACAATCAGAAATGGGGCGATAAACGGCACCGAACGACGTAAATTGACATCTTTGAAGCTATAGAAAGGCACATTGGTCACCATGGTCAAACCGGCAAACAGGGTAATGCTCCAGGTACTCCAGCTCAGCTCACGGCCAGGGAAATGCAAGTCTTCCATCAACAATACAAAGCCCGCCACCAGGGCCGCAGCCGCAGGGCTAGGCAAGCCCTGGAAGTAGCGTTTATCGACAATCCCAATATTGGTATTGAAGCGTGCCAGGCGCAAAGCAGCACCGGCACAATACACAAAGGCGGCCAGCCACCCCAACTTGCCCATGCCCTTTAACGACCATTCATAGGCAACCAGCGCTGGCGCTGCACCGAAAGAAATCATGTCTGACAAACTATCGTACTGGGCCCCAAATTCACTTTGAGTATTGGTCATGCGCGCCACGCGACCATCCAGGCTATCCAGCACCATGGCCACAAAGATCGCCAGTGCAGACTGGTCAAAACGTTGATTCATCGCCATCACAATGGCGTAGAACCCGCAGAACAGGGCTGCCGTCGTAAAAGCATTCGGCAACAGATAAATCCCGCGCCTGGGTTTGGCCGGCACGCGTACATCATCCCCCTCATGCCCGTTCGCGGCCGAGTTCTTGCGCATACTCTTGGGGAACAACTTGAAACTGCCTTTGGGCTTTCGTTTTAGTATAGGTGCCATTCTTGCTATCGTAATCTGTGAAATATGTCACTTGCCTGAGCAAGGGATGCAAAAGTGTGCGAAGTATAACCCCGATTATTGCCGGTGAAAACAAACTCAGAGACATGCCTACTTCACGGTCCGGCCTCCAATATACATCTTCATTTACATTTAATAAAAATTTAATGCACAGATCTGACACGCTATCATAAGGCCCACAAAGTAAAAATCGCCCCTGCGGGCGATTTTTAGTCTTCGAGCTGCGTGCGCCTGCCAGCGCACGCTGGATGATGCCCGGCAATCCTAAAGATTAGTTCTTCGATTGATCAACCAGTTTGTTTTTAGCAATCCAAGTGCACTTGAAGGCGTAAAAAAAGTCGTCCAAGTGGACGACTTTTAGCCTTCTAGCTGCGTGCGCCTACGAGCGCACGCTGGATGATGCCCGGCAATCTTAAAGATTAGTTCTTCGATTGATCAACCAGTTTGTTTTTAGCGATCCATGGCATCATGGCACGCAATTTCGCGCCCACTTCTTCGATCTGGTGTTCGGAAGTCAAGCGACGGCGGGAGATCAAAGTTGGTGCGCCTGCTTTGTTTTCCAGGATGAAGCTCTTCGCGTATTCGCCAGTCTGAATATCTTTCAGGCATTGGCGCATGGCATTTTTGGTGTCTTCTGTGACGACTTTCGGGCCAGTCACATATTCACCGTATTCTGCATTGTTGGAGATCGAGTAATTCATGTTGGCGATACCGCCTTCATAGATCAGGTCAACGATCAGTTTCAGTTCATGCAGACATTCGAAGTAAGCCATTTCTGGCGCGTAGCCAGCTTCGACCAGTGTTTCAAAACCAGCCTTGATCAGTTCAACTGCACCACCGCACAAAACAGCTTGTTCACCGAACAAATCGGTTTCTGTTTCTTCACGGAAGTTGGTTTCGATGATGCCGGCACGGCCACCGCCGTTAGCCATGGCGTAAGACAAGGCGATGTCACGGGCAGAGCCGGATTTGTCCTGATATACAGCGATCAGGTGAGGCACGCCACCACCCTGGCTATAAGTACCACGTACAGTGTGGCCAGGTGCTTTAGGAGCGATCATGATGACATCCAGATCAGCGCGTGGCACGACTTGACCGTAGTGAACATTGAAGCCGTGGGCAAATGCCAGCACTGCGCCTTGTTTGGCGTGAGGGGCAACGTTTTCAGCATACACCTGGGCGATGTTTTCATCAGGCAGCAAAATCATGATGACGTCGGCAGCTTTGACTGCGTCGTTCACTTCAGCTACGTTCAGACCGGCATTTTTTGCCTTGTCCCAGGACGCGCCGCCTTTACGCAGGGCGACAGTCACTTTACAGCCGGAATCATTCAGATTTTGCGCATGGGCATGGCCTTGGGAACCGTAACCGATGATGGTAACGTTTTTGCCTTTGATCAGGGAGAGATCACAATCTTTGTCGTAGAAAACTTTCATTTTGTATCCTAATAATTAAGTATTTTTGTAGAGAATTGGCAAATAACAGCTAATGCCTGAATTGCTAAACCTTGAGGATGCGTTCGCCGCGCCCTATGCCTGAACCACCGGTACGTACCGTTTCCAGAATTGCCGTGCGGTCGATTGAATCAATGAAAGCATCCAATTTACCTTTATTACCGGTCAATTCTATGGTGTAGGTCTTTTCGGTGACATCAATGATGCGGCCACGGAAAATATCTGCGGTGCGCTTCATTTCTTCGCGCTCCTTGCCGACCGCTCTTACCTTGATCAGCATCAGTTCACGTTCTATATGCGCGCCCTCGGTCAGGTCAACCACCTTGACTACCTCGATCAGGCGGTTCAAGTGCTTGGTGATCTGTTCGATGATGTCATCGGAACCGGAGGTCACGATCGTCATCCGCGACAAGGTGGCATCTTCAGTCGGCGCAACGGTCAGGGTTTCAATGTTGTAACCACGGGCAGAAAACAGACCGACCACGCGCGACAAGGCACCGGCTTCATTTTCGAGAAGGATGGAAATAATATGTCTCATCACAGATCCTCCGAACCCAGTAACATTTCCGTCAAGCCCTTGCCTGCCTTGACCATAGGCCAGACATTCTCGGTTTGATCAGTAATGAAATTCATGAATACCAGTCTGTCTTTCATGGCAAAGGCTTCACGCACTGCGCCATCCACGTCTGCCGGATTTTCTATCTTCATGCCAACGTGGCCATAGGCCTCTACCAGCTTGGTAAAGTCAGGCAAAGAATCCATGTAAGACTCGGAATAGCGTGAGCCATAATCAATCTGCTGCCACTGCCTGACCATGCCAAGGAAGCGGTTGTTCAACAAGATGATTTTTGGTGTCAGGTGATATTGCTTGCAGGTTGCCAGCTCTTGTATGCACATCTGTATCGAGGCTTCGCCCGTGATACAGGCGACAGTCGCATCCGGATTGGCCATCTGCACGCCCATGGCATACGGCAAGCCCACACCCATGGTGCCCAGGCCGCCAGAATTGATCCAGCGACGTGGTTTTTCGAAGCGATAGTACTGTGCTGCCCACATCTGATGCTGACCAACGTCAGAGGTTACAAAGGCATCGCCCTTGGTGACTTCCCAGACTTTTTCAACAACGGATTGTGGCTTGATGACTTCACTCGAAGTCGGGTATTTCAGGCAATCACGACCACGCCATTCATTGACTTGTTTCCACCAGGCGGCCAGCGCCTTGGGATCAGGACGCGTCTCGACTGCACTCAGTTGTGACAGCATCTCCTGCAACACATCCTTGACATTGCCGACGATAGGAATATCAACCTTGACGCGTTTGGAAATCGACGATGGATCAATATCAATATGAATGATCTTGCGTGGATGCGAAGAAAAATGTTTCGGGTTGCCAATCACGCGGTCATCAAAACGTGCGCCAATGGCGATCAGCACGTCGCAGTGCTGCATGGCCATATTGGCTTCGTACGTACCATGCATGCCCGGCATGCCGACGAATTTTTCATCGCTGGCACGGTAGCCACCCAGACCCATCAGGGTATTGGTGCATGGAAAACCGAGTGTATCAACCAGTTTATTCAGTTCCGGCGCTGCATGCGCGAGGATCACGCCGCCACCGGTATAAATCATCGGACGTTCAGCCTGCAACAACAGTTGCACAGCCTTGCGAATTTGTCCTGCATGCCCTTTGTCGACTGGCTTGTAAGAGCGCATTTCGACTTCTTTAGGGTAGCTGTAGGTAGTTTTGTGCATGCTGATATCTTTAGGGATATCCACCAGCACAGGACCCGGACGACCTGTCGTCGCAATATAGAATGCCTTCTTGACGGTCTCGGCCAGGTCTCTGACGTCTTTCACCAAAAAATTATGCTTTACGCAGGGACGGGTAATACCAACGGTGTCGCATTCCTGGAAGGCATCCTGGCCGATAACGGCACTGGGAACCTGACCTGAAATGATCACCATGGGTATGGAATCCATATAAGCAGTTGCCAGACCGGTCACCGCATTGGTAACACCAGGCCCGGAAGTGACCAGAGCCACACCGACTTTATTGGATGAACGGGAATAGGCATCAGCGGCATGTACTGCAGCTTGCTCGTGACGCACCAGGATATGTTGAAACTTGTCCTGATTGAAAATCGCATCATAGATATAGAGTACGGCACCGCCCGGATATCCGAACACATGCTCAACACCCTCTTCGGCCAGACACTTGACAAGTATCTCTGCGCCTGTAAATTCTGAACTCATAAATTGTGTCCTTTCAAGGTCCATAGGAGATTGATCGGATGTTCTTTCCTGGCGAAATCGACATGTAAATACCGGAAAGCTGAAATCCCTTTATGTGCGGTCACATTCCCCTTTACATATCCGTTGGATATGGTGCCAGGCAAGGCTTAGTGCACTCGTTCAATCAGTATTAAGGCTTTACAACGACAGACTTCTCACGCTTGTGGCATGGGTCAGAACAAACAGCTTCTTAAAGCGAACTCGTCGGTGTCAGCATTGTGGGCTGTTCCAGACAAGCATTTTGTGCCCCGAGATTTTGGAGCGGACTCACAAGGTACTGCGTCGCAGCATTTTGGTCAAGGAAAATTCACAGTAAAAAGCGAGTTATTATAATAAATTTGATTATCATAAAAACTATTCTTAACGAAATGCAGGACATAAACGCGTATTTTTGCTAGCATGTGCGCAATTTTGAGCGCTGGCATTTTCCTAAAAAAGTCCAATCAGATCAGGAACTGGTGCCTGCTTAAATACCTGACTAAACACGTAACTACAACGTAACTGCCCGCAACGTAACTGCCAACGATGGCCACAGACAAAGAATTATCCAGCTTTTTGGAAGGTGTAGAGCGCCGCGCTTTCAAGCACGCCGTGTATACCGTCCGCAATGAGGAATCTGCTTTAGACATTGTTCAAGAAGCAATGATCAAACTCGCGGAAAAATATGGTGACAAGCCTGCCGCCGAATTGCCCATGCTGTTTCAGCGCATACTGCAAAACACCATCCTGGATTTTTTCCGTAGGGAAAAAGTGCGCAATACCTGGGTCAGCCTGTTTTCCAGCATTACCCCGGCCAATAACCAGGATGATGACAATTTTGACTTATTGGAAAGTTATGCGGCAGAAGAAGGAACAGAGGCCTCAGAATCCAGCGCCGACAAGATAGAACGCGAGCAGGTTCTGAATATAATTGACGAAGAAATAAAAAAGCTTCCTGCGCGTCAACGGGAAGCCTTCCTCATGCGTTATTGGGAAGACATGGATGTAGCGGAGACCGCCGCTGCAATGGGTTGCTCAGAAGGTAGCGTCAAAACACACTGCTCCAGAGCAACGCACGCATTGGCCGTCACACTCAAGGCTAAAGGAATTCACCTATGAATTATTCAAAAGAAGCGAAAGACCTTGAATTTGCTTACAAGGTAAGACGAGCGCTGAATGAATCAGCGGAAAGCCTCCCTGTGCCAACTCTGGATAGGTTAGCACAGGCTCGTAAAATGGCCATGGCACGCAAGAAACAGGAAGCACCTGTTGCCGTATTGGCATTTAAAGGCGTGCTGGCCGGCAATTCCGGTTTTTCTTTCCAGGGACCTGGTTCCTGGATGGGCAAGCTGGGTATCGCCCTGCCACTGCTGGTGCTGGTGGCCGGCCTGATAGGCATTTATGAATATGAACAACAGCAAAACATCAATGAGTTGGCAGATATCGACACTGCCGTTCTGGTTGATGAATTGCCGCCAGCCGCTTATGTTGATACCGGGTTCACTGCCTATTTGAACAAAACGGAGGAATAGGCGTGACGTTGCACTTAATGCGAGATCTGTTGTGTCTTACTGTTGTACTTTTCTCATTATCACCGGCTTTTGCCGGTGGTAGTACTGTGCTCGCACCACAAACAAATGCCAAGCCAGCCAATGGTGCGGCAAGCTCCAGCTATGCCAAACCTTTATGGGTAGAACTCAACCCTGCACAAAAGCAGGCCCTGACACCACTCAGCCCTGAATGGGACAGGATGTCCGAACTGGGCAAGAAAAAATGGCTGGAAATCGCCAATCGTTACGCAACGATGAAGCCCGACGAGCAAGCCAGATTGCAAGAACGCATGCGTGACTGGGTCAAACTGACGCCAGAACAACGTATGGCTGCACGCGAAAACTATGCCAAATCCACCCAGCTCAAGCCGGAACACAAGTCTGCCCAGTGGCAGCAATACCAGCAATTGAGCGAGGAAGAGAAAAAACGCCTGGCCTCTGAAAACGAGAAAAAGAAAAGCGTCACCAATCTTTCGGCTGACGCACTGAAAAACCCAAAAATCCTGGCCCCTCTCAAAGTAGGCCCCAAGCCTGCTGTCACAGTCAAAGCCACGCCACCACTGGCCCAACAGCCAGTCAGTGCGTCGGCGCCAGCCATTTCTGCTACACCTGCCCCGGTTTCCGTCGCGACAGTGACAGACGCAGCGCCTGCCAGCGCTACTGCATCTCAGGGCTCTGCCAAATAAATCTGTGAATTCTGAACTTACTGCTCCACCATTACGTCGCCGTCTGATTTGCATGGTTTATGAAGGCATGCTGTTGTTTGGCATTGTTTTTGTGTCTGACTGGATTTTTGATGTACTGACGCAAAGCCGGCATGCGCTGGTCTTGCGTCATGCGCGCCAGTTCTGGCTGTTTCTGGTGATCGGTGCCTACTTTGTATTTTGCTGGAGCCGCAGCGGCCAGACCCTGGCAATGCAGACCTGGCGCATCAAGGCGGTAGACCTGGATGGCGGCAAATTACCCGTGGTGAAGGCCATCGTGCGGTATTGCCTGGCATGGATGTGGTTTTTGCCAGCCATGGCATTGAATTATCAGCTAGGCCTGAAAGAATGGCCCACGGTATTGCTCGTCACCGCTGGCGTCATCGGCTGGGCCATGACGACCCGGCTGGACAAACAGGGACAGTTTCTGCACGACAAACTTGCCAAGACGCGATTGATCCACATTCCTCCCGAAAATGAACTCAAAGCGAGTTCTGACACCTGATCTGCTGTCGATGTTGGCTTTTCAATGTTATTCTTATGAAATAATTTATCGAGAAGAATGACATGCAACACAAAGCTCCTCGTCGCACCAGGGAACGCATACTGGAATTATCCCTGCGCCTTTTCAATGAATTCGGTGAACCAAACATCACCACGACCGTGATTGCGGAGGAAATGAATATTTCCCCCGGCAATCTGTATTACCATTTTCGCAACAAAGATGATATTGTCAATTCCATCTTTACCCAGTTCGAAATGGAAATCAATAAAAAGCTGTCCTTCCCTGAGGGCCGCAAGGCGAATATCCAGGATATCTGGACCTACCTGCACCTGACGTTTGAGCTGGTCTGGCGTTATCGTTTTTTTTACCGCGACCTCAATGACCTGTTGTCCAGGAATCGCAAGCTGGAACTGAATTTCAAGCAAATCCTGACCCACAAAATCAAGGTCGCGACCGAACTGTGCAACGGCCTGCGCGCCGATGGCGAGTTTGAAGCCAGTGACATGGATATCAATGCCCTGGCCACCAATATGGTGGTGGTAGCCACTTACTGGCTGTCGTATGAATATGTGCGCAATCCGCGCAAATATACCGAATTACAGACCATGTCAGACTCGCTGGCACGCGGCTGTTACCAGGTGATCGTGCTAATCAGCCCATATTTGCGTGGCGAAACCAAGAATGTCTTTGAAAAACTCTCACAAGACTACCTGCGCAAGATGAATCCAGCATGACATCCGGTATGAAAACGGTCTGCGTTTATTGTGGCTCTTCACCCGGTATCACGGCTGCCTATGCGGCTGGTGCCCGGCAACTGGCAGCACAACTGGTCAGCCAGCAATTACGCCTGGTCTATGGTGGCGGCAATGTCGGCCTGATGGGCATCATTGCCGATGAAGTATTGCGCCTGGGTGGACAAGTCACCGGCGTCATCCCCAAGGCATTGATGGACAAGGAAGTCGGCCATACCGGCCTGACTGAACTGCATATCGTCAGCAATATGCATGAACGCAAAGCCATGATGGCAGACCTGTCGGATGGCTTTATCGCCATGCCTGGCGGCATAGGCACGCTGGAAGAACTGTTTGAAGTCCTGACCTGGTCGCAACTGGGTTTTCATGAAAAACCGGTCGGTTTATACAACATCAATGGCTTTTACCAGAAACTGCATGATTTCCTGCTGCATACCGTAGAGCAAGGCTTCCTGCGGGCAGCCCATCTGGACTTGTTATATATCGACAATGATGCCGCCAGCCTCTTGCAGAAATTTACCGCATACCGCCCTGTCCATGTCAGAAAATGGCTGGATGTCAAAGATCTGTAAGTTCCCGGCATGATCTGAAGCCTTGTTGGGAGCTGCATCTGTAGCCACATCGATAGCTTTACTTCGCAGGCGAAAGCCGTTCCCGGTCAAAACCGGAGTAAAATGCGCCTTTATCCGACCTTTTCGTGTTTATTTCAAATTATGAAATTCTCCAAGCAATTCCCGTTATACGAATCCGAAGCAAGTCAGTTCATCAAAGACCTGAAAAAAACCAATCCTGCGTTGGAACAAAGCCAGCGCGATGGTCGTGCCTTGCTGTGGGATAAACAACCGGTCGACCTCGATACCCAAAAGCGCCAGCTTGAGTCGCGCATCAACCAGCAAGCTTACGTTTATCAAAACAAGGGCTGATAGCGCCCACACTCGCCTACACCTGCCCGTAAATAGAGAAGCTTGTGACAACCACCAATGCGTTGCCGCCAACCGAGTTGCCACTGGTTGGTGCAGTTGACAGCACACCTGATGTTGTCGACGGGCTGGCCTTTGCCAAATTATATGGCGAGCCACTGTTCAAGCTGCCTACCGATCTGTATATCCCGCCGGATGCCCTGGAGATTTTCCTGGAAGCATTTGAAGGTCCGCTGGATTTGCTGCTGTACCTGATACGCAAGCAAAATTTCAACATCCTCGATATTCCGATGGCGCAAGTCACCTTGCAATATCTGCAGTATGTGGATCAGATACGCGAACACAATCTGGAACTGGCCGCAGAATACCTGCTGATGGCCGCCATGCTGATTGAAATCAAATCGCGCATGCTGCTGCCATCGAACAAAAGTGCCGACAGCGATGAAGCCGATGATCCGCGCGCCGAGCTGGTACGCCGCCTGCTCGAATATGAGCAAATGAAACTGGCTGCCTATGACCTGAATGCCGTCCCGCAATTGGGGCGCGACTTCTTGCATGCCCAGGTTTTCGTCGAACAAAATACCGTCCTGCACTGGCCACAGGTAGAGATTGCCGACCTGCAGTCCGCCTGGGCCGATGTGCTGAAGCGGGCAACGCTGGTAGCACATCACAAAATCAGCCGGGAAGAATTATCTGTACGCGAACACATGACCGGCATTTTGCGTAAATTGCAGTCAGCCAAATTTGTAGAATTCTCTGATCTGTTCGACCCCAGTCGCGGTGCGCCTGTGCTGGTCGTCAATTTTGTCGCCCTGCTTGAACTGGCCAAGGAAACACTGATAGAAATCACCCAGGCCGAAGCCTTTGCACCGATTTATGTGCGCCTGGCGTATTCGCCAGCCTGATTGATGCATATTGATGCGTTTTGATGCATATTGATGCGTCATCCATTGGCACTGATAAAAAACTTATTTATTACTATAGAGCTGCACCATGAAAATCGTTTCCTCCATTGAAGAGTTGCGCGACCAGTTAAGCGGACAATTGCGTACCGCATTTGTACCGACCATGGGCAATCTGCATGAGGGACACTTGTCCCTCATGCGCCTGGCAAAAAAACATGGCGACCCTGTGGTCGCATCGATTTTCGTCAATCGCCTGCAATTTGGCCCGAATGAAGATTTCGACAAATACCCGCGCACCTTCCAGGCTGACGTAGAAAAGCTGGAAAAAGAAGGCGTGTATGTACTGTTTGCACCGACGGAAAAAGACCTGTATCCAGAACCACAAGAATACCGCGTGCGACCGCCAGATGATCTGGGCAATATCCTTGAAGGTGAATTCCGTCCCGGCTTTTTTACCGGCGTCACCACGGTCGTGCTGAAACTGTTTTCATGCGTACAGCCTCGTGTTGCCGTGTTTGGTAAAAAGGACTATCAACAGTTGATGATCGTCCGTAACATGAGCAAGCAATTTGCCCTGCCAACCGAAATCATCGCTGCAGAAACCTACCGTGCCGATGACGGCCTGGCCCTGTCTTCACGCAATATGTATCTGTCTGCAGCAGAACGCGCCGAAGCACCTGCCCTGTACCAAACCCTGAATGAAGTTGCCGCTGAAGTGCGCGCCGGTCATCTCGACATGTTCGAACTGGAACGAGAAGCCATGGCCAGACTGGCCGCACGCAACTGGAAACCGGATTACATCTCCATCCGCAAGCGCGCTGATTTGCAACCGCCGTCTGCAGGTGACATTGCCCAGAAAGCGCAACTGGTCGTCGTAGCGGCTGCCAAACTGGGTGGCACGCGCCTGATCGACAATCTGGAAATTTGATGCGCATTCTGCTAGCCGCGAAACCGCTGCTGAAACGCTTATGCCTTACCGGCATGCTGATACTTGCCGGTGTATGTGCAGCGGCTACTGCAGCTACAGCGACGGGAAAGGCTGCCATTACCGTACTGGACGATGCGCAGCGCCAGGTGACTCTGGCCAAACCAGCGCAACGCATCATCAGCCTGGCACCGCATATTACCGAGCTATTGTTTGAAGCCGGTGCAGGGAAGCAGATTGTTGCCGTCACCGATTACAGTGACTACCCGGAAGCAGCAAAGAAACTGCCGTCGATAGGGAATATCTTCGCCCTCGACCTGGAACGCCTGCTGGCCCTGAAACCTGATCTGGTGATTATCTGGGGAACCGGTAATGCCAAGATACTGGCCAACAAATTACGCAGCAATAACATCACCGTTTTTGAAAGCGAACCCCATGATTTTGAAATGGTGGCGACCTCGATAGAACGGCTGGCAAGCCTGGCAGGCACTGATGCAGTTGGTCAGGCCGCAGCACAGAAATTCCGCCAGCGCCTGGATCACCTACGCAAGACCTATGCGCTGCCTGCCTCTGCCACGCCGGTCAGCGTGTTTTACCAGATGGTGCGCCGGCCACTGATGACACTTAATGATGATCACATGGTGTCAGATGCAATACGCCTGTGTGGCGGCAGAAATGTATTCGGCAAATTGAAGGAACTCAGTTCCACCATCACCACCGAAGCGGTGCTGTCAGCCAATCCCGACATGATGCTGACCACAGGCGACAACGTGGAAGCACTAGCCGACTGGCAACAATTTCCCATCCTGACCGCCGTCAAAAAGAATCATTTCTACGCCGTCAAAGGTGACTGGCTGAATCGCGCCGGGCCACGCATACTCGACGGTACCGAAGCACTATGCAAACACCTGGCAACAGCCAGATCAAAATAAGGCGCATAGGACTTATGCAAAATCGCCCCGGCAAAGTGCGGCGACGAAGGCAGTACGAATAGTACACGGCTCCTAGGAGAGGAGCTGCAACGCAGCCGGGGCGCTTTTGCGTAAGCCCTATCAAAGCAAGCATTCGGCTTTAAGGCGATAATAGCGATCTCGCCTGGTCTGCCAGGCTTATATTTTGATTGGCAACGATGCGTAAAGGTATCTTGTTTGCAGGCTCCGCGTATTTGCTGTGGGGCCTTTTCCCTATCTATTTCAAAGCCCTGCATGAAGTGCCCGCCTTAGAAATCCTGCTGAATCGCATGGTCTGGTCGCTGCTGTTCCTGCTTGGTGTGCTGACCTGGCGCAAGCAATGGTCATGGATCAGTGAAGCAGCACGTCAACCCAAACTAATCGCCGGCTTTGCCATCAGTGCCCTGCTGTTGTCTGCCAACTGGTTTGTGTATATCTGGGCCGTCAATCACGGTCATATTATTGATGCCAGTCTTGGCTACTTTATTACACCGCTGGTGAACATCCTCATCGGCTCGGTCTGGCTGCGTGAACGCCTGCGCCCTGTGCAATGGCTGTCGGTTGCGCTGGCAGCTTGTGGAGTGGTGTGGCTGACCTGGCAAGCCGGTCACTTGCCATGGATAGGCCTGATCCTGGCCATTTCCTTTGGAACCTATGGTCTGTTGCGCAAAACCTCGCCCCTGGGTGCGCTGGAAGGTCTGTCGCTGGAAACTGCCCTGCTCTTTCCATTTGCCCTTGGCTATCTGGTCTGGATGGGCATGCAGGGCCAGAATACCTTCATCGGCGGTGACATCAACATCAAAATGCTGATACTGGTCAGCGGCCCCATCACCGCCATCCCACTGCTGCTGTTTGCCGCCGGCGCAAGGCGCATACCCATGACCACACTGGGCTTGTTGCAATACATGTCGCCACTGGTGCAGTTGCTGCTCGGCGTATGGCTGTATCACGAGCCTTTTGACTCTGGCAGAATGCTCGGCTTTGTAGCCATCTGGGCTGCACTCATCGTCTATTCTTGCGAGGGTCTTTGGCGCAATTTCAGGTCAGTTGAAAGTACAGGTAAGCAAGCTGCCCAAGGTCGCCAATGAGATCAAAGAGCCTCACGGCACGAAGACTCGTGCTCATTGTGTTACGCCTAATTTGATACGCAAGGGAAATTGCATTTTGCATGGTGTTCCCTTGCACAAGCCTGGCTTATATCGTTCATGTATCAATGCCGTCGCCACCAGGTTTGTCATCCGTTCATCCGGTGATTTTATGACGCCAACGGCATTCGGGGTTCCATCAGCATTGACTTCAACAAAGACCGACAAATCCCCTTGCAGATGAAGTACATCCTGGGCATTTGAAATCGCCCTGAGAATTTCTTTGGTGCCTTTTAATGGATACGGTGGTTCATCCGTTTCATCCAGGTGTTCATACAATGAACGCACCTTGGCTTTTTGCTCGCTCGTCAACTCAGCATACGATTTATTGACAGGTACCCTGATACCCGTCACGGCATCTTGCCTGATACGCGAGCCAGTCGAGGGGTCCTCGCGTTTCAGTGTGTATTCTGGCGCAGGCGTGGCTTCTTGCGCGATGGCTGAAGCAGCATTGAGCAAGCAAAAACTTAAAAACAAACGCTGGAAATTGGACATAGGCATATTGAAATGGATGTGGTTAAGCGTGAATAAATGGCGACCCGAACAAATATCATTTGCCAATTATACATGCAGTTGTTTCAACAACTATTAAGGATAGGACTTACACAAAATTGTCCCAGCAAGGTGCGGCGACGAAGACAGTACGAATGTACGCGGCTCCTAGGAGAGGAACTGCAACGCAACTGGGGCGGTTTTGCGTAAGTCCTAAAGAAATTTTCCTTGATAACATTGAGAATCCGCTAGTGTAGTGTTGCAGCACTACACTAGACACCAAACCACTGTTCAAGTCGCGTTACAAGTCCTGTTCCCGCTTTCATGTTAAAGTACGGGCTTCGCTAGGGGTCCTGGAAGCCAATGTTTCCGGGTGAGAGAGTCCCTTCTACCTGATCTGGATAATGCCAGCGAAGGGAAGCGCAAAGTCCCGTCCTTCCGTTTCTTTGTTTGCTCCCGCGCTGTCATCCACAACGCATTAAAGCGCAAATAAAGAGCACACCATGTCTGAACCATCATTTCGTCCTGCCCTGCTGGCATTTTCCATTGCACAGGCATTTACATTATTACCCCAGGCACAGGCCCAGACTACAGAAAAATCCCTGCCTGAAGTCGTGGTAACGGGCAACAAGACATCCGAAGGCAAAGCAGAACGCAGCAAGGCATCCGGCTTTATCGAAACGGCTTTGGTCGATACCCCATTCTCTGTGAATGTGATGACCAGCAGCCAGATGCAGGATTTGCGCGTGCGCCAGACCACCGATGCGATGAAATTCGATGCCAGCGTGAATGACGCCTACAATGCCATTGGTTATGCCGAACAATTCTCGATACGCGGTTTTGCCCTCGACAATTCATCCAGCTACCGCAAGGATGGTTTTGCCATTCCAGGCGATGCCTCCATCCCGCTGGAAAACAAGGAACGCATAGAAATACTCAAAGGCATTGCCGGTTTCCAGGCTGGCTTTGCGACGCCGGGCGGCATCATCAACTATGTGACCAAACGCCCGACCAGTGCACCGTTGCGTTCCGTCAATCTGGAAATCAGTGAACGTGGCACGCTGTATGGCGCAGCAGATATCAGCGACAATACCAGCGACCGCCAGTTTGGTTTCCGCATCAATGCCGCCGGTGAACGTTTGCGTTCGTATGTCAAAGGTGCGGATGGCGAACGCCAGTTTGTATCCGCCGCATTTGACTGGCATATCACACCTCAGGCACTGCTGCAGATCGATGCTGACTATCAGCATAAATCGCAGTTGTCGGTTCCCGGTTTTCAATTATTCAATGGCACAGATTTGCCACGCGGCGTGCCAGCGGACCTGATGCTGAATGTGCAGCCCTGGGCCAAACCGGTGGATACCCGCAACAGCAATCTGGGCTTGCGTTTTGAATACCAGATCAACCAGGACTGGCAAGCCAGCCTGTCTGCCAACAAGCATGAATTCAAACGTGATGATTACACGGCCTTCCCGTATGGCTGTGGTGCAGCGAATCTCTACCCCGGCTATTGCGCAAATGGTGACTATGACGTGTATGACTACCAGAGCGTGAATGAATCCAAATCACAGTGGGGTACACAAGCACAACTGAATGGTAAATTCAGTCTTGGTGGTATGCAGCATGAGCTGGCTGTCGGCCTCAGCAATTCACAACGTAAAGATTATTTTGGTGACTACGTGTATGACTATGTGGGCAGCAGCAATTTGTTCCGTCCTGTGGCAGTAGCACCATCCACCAATAAAACCGGCCCGGTTTTATTGCGTCGTACTGACAAGGAATGGTCTGCCTTTGTACAAGACATCATCAGCCTGCAAGACAATCTGAAACTGCATCTGGGTCTGCGTCGCTTGAATATTTCACGCACTCAGTTGGATAATCCTGGCTATGACCAGAACAAGCTTCTGTCTACCGCAGCGCTGGTATTCAAACCTGTGCAACAGGTTTCTATCTACGGCAGTTTTGCTCAAGGCCTGGAGCATGGCGGTATCGCCCCTTTCGGTACCAGCAATGAAAACAAAATGCTGAACCCGGGCAAATCCACGCAAGTTGAATTCGGTGTGAAGGCAGATGTACAGCGCGACCTGAGCCTGTCTGCAGCCATCTTCCGCATCAAGAAGCCGCTGGAATATACGAATAGCAGCAATACCTATGTCAGCAATGGTGAAGCCCTGCATACAGGCCTGGAACTCTCGGCACAAGGCAAGCTGACGTCACAACTGAATCTGGGAGCCAGCCTGACTGCCCTTGATGCCAAACAACAAAACACCGGCATCATCAGCCTGGACGACAAACGCGTCATGAATGTGCCGCGCTTCAAATCTACTGTTTATGCCGACTATGCCGTAGCTGAAGTCAAGGGTTTGAATGTGAATGCAAGCTGGCAATATGCCAGCAGCAAGGTATTCAGCCCGGATAATAGTGTGACCGTGCCGGGTTACCATGTCGTCAATCTGGGGGCGCGCTATGCGACACAAATCGGCAATACGGCAACGACCCTGCGCTTTAATATCGACAATGCGCTGAACAAGTTTTACTGGCGCGATGTGACCCAGTCACTGGGTGGTTATTTATTCCCTGGTGCGCCACGTACTTACAAAGTGTCAGCGCAATTCGATTTCTGATACAGCTTACCCGATGCAAAAAGCGATGCCAGATTGATCTGGCATCGCTTTTTTATTGCCCTTGGCATTACCCTTGGTACTGACATTCAATACTTTGCAAGCAATGCGTGGCATCGCACGCAGACTATGTCATCCTGAGCCTGACATTTCCAATGTGGAGTAGGTATGATAAACACGTTCAAGTATATTTTCGCTATCGCAAGCGCCCTGCTGGTCAATCTTGCGAGTGCGGAAGAAGTTTTAAAATGCCACGCCAGTTTTCCCGACTTTGGCAATGGCCAACGTCAGTTTGAAATACAAATCGACAAATTGGCCGATGGCACACTGGCAGGGAAAATTGATGGTAAGGCAGTCAATCAAGACATCAGGATGAAAGTGTATGCTGTATCCAGCGATCTTGACTATGACACCGATCCGAATTCAGCAGCCCATGGCAAACTCAATGAGGCGGAAGTCTCGCTTATCCATATCTACAAATTGCAACACAACCCGTATTTGGGAAACCGGCCTATCATTTCATTCCCGTTAGAAGCAGTCAGCAAAATCCACTTTTATGACCTGCTGGGTGGGAAACCAAACAAGTTTGGCGGCACGGTATTATTTGAAGCCTATGATCAATCCGGCAAATTATTGGGACGCGTATTCAGGTCACTGATGGTGGCTGACTGCATTTGATAGCATGTGACAGCATTTGATATGGCTTTGACACAATGGCATCCTTGCCCGGACAAAATCGCAGGACAAGGAATTGCCAATATGGCTGACGAAAAATTTACACATTCGCCCTGACCAGGAAATCTATCCCGATCTCACGCCAGGCTTCAATTTCTTTTTGCAACCAGTAAGCCACTGTTGGGTGGACACTGACCCAGTCGCGTTTCATTTCCAGTTCAACCCTGCCCTTCATTTTCAGACGCACATCTTCAAAATCAATCTCTGCACGTGAATGCATGAGCATGACCGACAGTCGCAGGGCCAATACTGCCTTGGCAAAATCCACATCTGCCAGGCCATCACCGATCTTGCGCAGATTGCCTTTCTGGCTCAGGATCAGCTTGCTCATCACCCTTTGTTCTCGCGTGGTAAAACCTGCCATATCGGCATTTTCTATCATGTAAGCGCCATGCTTGTGATAGCCGGTATGCGATATCACCATGCCGACTTCATGCAGTATCGCACTCCATTGCAACAGGCGCGCATAGGTTTCCGACGAAGGTTTCAATTGCTGGTAGAGCGACTTCGCCATATCCGCCACCCGGTTGGCACGCGACACATCACTGTGGAATAACTTGGCCACTGTTTGCACCGACAGCTCACGACGGTCACGCTTGGTGGCACGCAGGTATAAATCCCACATCACCCCCATGCGCAAACCGGCTTCTACCGGCAGCAAGATAGCGATATTGAATTCCATCATCAAGCCTATCAGGATGGCCAGGCCACCTACCACCATAGCGACTCGTTCAGGTTTGATGCCGCTTAATTCCAGCTGCGCTATCTGCCCGGTCTGTACGCAATATTGCTTGAGCAGATTGAGGTTTTTCAAAGTCAGTGTGCCGTCACCCAGGCCGCCTTTGCTGATGGCATCTGAAATTGCCCGCATGGTACCGGAAGACCCATAGGCTTTGCGCCAATGCTGCGGCTGGTAAGGTGGCGCGGCATCTTCAAACATCGAACGGGCAGACAAGATCGCCGCTTCAAAAGCCGCATCTGTCAGGCGTCCATCCGGGAAGAAACTGGCACTATGTCTGACCGTACCAATGCTGAAGGATTCAACCTTGATGATCTCATGACCATGCCCCAGTATCACCTCGGTAGAACCACCACCGATGTCGAGCACCAGCCGGCGTTCACCAGGAATCGCCACAGCATTCGAGACACCCATGTAGATCAGGCGGCCTTCTTCTTCGCCCGAAATCACTTCAATGGGGCAGCCTATCGCTGCTTCTGCCAGCGGCAATAATTGCGCGGCATTTTTTGCGATGCGTATAGTATTGGTAGCGACGACGCGCAGGTTTTCTATCGGATAGGTATCCAGGATTTCACGAAAGCGTGCCAGGCAGGAAATAGCTTTTTGTATCGCCTCTGGCGTCAGGTTGCCATTCTTATCCAGACCAGCGGCAAGACGTATGGGGTCGCGCGCACTTTTAACGACCTTAATGACATCGCCTTCATGTCGGGCGATGTGCATGCGAAAACTGTTGGAACCCAGGTCAACGGCGGCCAGCATGTTTTCTATCCTTTATTGATGATAATGATGATTGAACTGAATTAAACATAAATGATATTAATCATTTTTTATGACCTGACGGTGACCAACTTGCAACATGTCCACTAGTGCACAAAGAAACGTCTTTCCATGGCTTCCAGGCCCGTGGTTTTCAAGACTTCAGCCAGACGCTCTGCTGGTCGCTTTGCCGGCAGGTTTTTATATTCAGCCACGATTAATTCGTTTTTCATGGAATGTTCCCATCCTACCAGTTCCGTGACCCGGACCTGGTAACCGTGCGCTTCCAGTTGCAGGCAACGCAGCACATTGGTGATCTGGCTGCCAAATTCACGCGTATGGATAGGGTGACGCCACATTTCCGACAGCGGGTTATTCCGCACCGCCTCGCCCTTGGCCTTGCGCAGTTCGGCCGCCACTTCAGCCTGGCAACAAGGCACCAGCACCATGAACTGTGCCTTCTTCTTCAGCGCAAACTGGATGGCATCATCGGTTGCAGTATCACAGGCATGCAAGGCAGTGACAATATCAATTTTTTCAGGCAAGGCATCCGAGCTAATCGAATCGGCAACCGACAGATTCAGAAAAGACATGCCAGGAAAATCCAGCCGTTGCGCCAACTCGGTCGAACGCTGCACCAGTTCATCCCTGGTTTCTATGCCATAAATCCTGGCCTTGCTTTGCGCCTGCGCCGATTTAAAAAACAGGTCATACAAAATAAAACCCAGGTAAGACTTGCCCGCACCATGGTCCACCAGACTGATGTCTGCATGGTCCTGCTGCAGTTTCAGCAGCAAAGGTTCAATGAACTGATACAGGTGGTACACCTGCTTGAGCTTGCGACGGCTATCCTGATTCATCTTGCCGTCACGCGTCAGTATATGCAGCTCTTTCAGCAATTCCAGAGACTGACCAGGACGTATTTCATGCTTCTCTTGTTTCTCTTGCATTTCTGCCACTTTACTACCTGTCTTTTTCATGATGATCTACTCGCATCTTATACTTCTTATACATCCCACATAGGGGGCATGATAATTCCACAGCCCGCACAAGAAAACCCGACAGCCTGCGCCATCTGTCGATCATGGCACATGGAGAATGGAGCTGACGGTGATGTAACAACATTTTTAATGGATGGGCAGCACTCTTCACACCGCAGCCATTGCTTCAGTATTACAGATATCTGCGCAGGAAAACAAAAAAGGACTCAGGTATGACACCTGAGTCCTTTGTTTTGGTAGGCCGTGCGGGATTCGAACCTGCGACCAACGGATTAAAAGTCCGCTGCTCTACCAGCTGAGCTAACGACCCAAAACTGCTAAAAAAGATAAAGACTTAGTAATGTGACCTAAGTCTTTGGTATTCGTGGTAGGCCGTGCGGGATTCGAACCTGCGACCAACGGATTAAAAGTCCGCTGCTCTACCAGCTGAGCTAACGACCCGAAGACCGAGATTATAGTATGTTCCCAGTACCCTGTCAACGCTGCTGGCAGATTATCGCCCGTTACGACTACTTCATGGCAGACAAACGATTCTTGGCAGCTTGTGCGGCTTCGGTCTCAGGATACTGGGCAATCAGGCTTTCCAGCACTTTCTTGGCGGCGGCTTTTTCTTTCAGCTCCATATGGCAAGATGCGATATTGAGCATGGCTTCCGGTGCTTTTGGATGATCGGGATAGGTCTTCACCAGTTGCTGCATGGCTGCAATGGTATTGCGGAAATCACGTTGCGTGTAATACGAATTACCCAACCAGTACTGGGCAGAACCGGCATACGCCGATTGCGGATAATTCACCAGGAAACTGGAAAATGCGTTTGCTGCATTTTTATAGTCTGCCGCCTTGAACAGGGTCATGGCAGCATCAAAGGCGCGCTGCTCGTTGACATCCACTGTGGCTTCCTTGCCGTCCACGGTCATGCGCTTGGGTTCAAGCTTGCGCACGCGGTTGTCCAGGTCGACATAAAAATCCTGCTGGCGACGCTGGGTATTGGCGAGGTCGTTGCTCAGCACTTCAATTTGTCCGCGCAGTTTGGCAATTTCTGCCCGCAACTGTTCATTTTCATTCGCCAGTTCAAGCGCTGTGCTTTTGTCTGCCTTGGTTTCCAGTTTGGAATCCAGCTTGTTGCTGACGGCATCGACCTTGTTGCGCAGATCCAGTATGGCCTTGCGCGCTTCGTCGTCGTCAAAAATGCCGGCTGACGCGACAGAAGGTGCCAGTGCAATGGCGAAAGCCGCTGCAATGAAAGAAGTGCGTATGGAATTGAGTTTCATGGCGATCTGCAAAAAAATGGAAACACGCCGGAACAGCTAAGGCAGCTATCCGGCGTTGAACGCAAATGAAGACCGGACGCTGTCAGGTCTTCAGGCACGAAGATTACTTGTAGAGAATGTCTGAACGACGGTTTTCAGCCCAGGAAGCTTCGTCGCTGCCAGTTGCTTTTGGCTTTTCCTTGCCCAAAGAAACGGCTTCGATTTGCGCTTCTGGTACACCCAGCAGACTCAGGGCTTTACGTACTGCTTCAGCACGTTTTTGACCGAGTGCCAGATTGTATTCACGACCGCCGCGTTCATCGGTATTACCTTGAATCAGGATGCCACGATTTTTATTGGAAACCAAAAACTTGGCATGCGCTTCGATAACAGGTTTGAATTCATCTTTGACGGTATAGCTGTCATAGTCAAAATACACGCTACGTTTTGCCAGTGCACCTTGTGTCAACGGATCAACTGTCGTTGTCACTGTCTTGACGGCATTCGGGTCAGCCTGGTTATTCTGGGTAGTGGTAACTGGTTTATCTTCCACTTTTGCTTTTTCTTCCAGCGGCACTTTGGAAGCGCAGGCTGTCATCAGAACAATGCTGGAAATCAGCATGGCCAGAGTCTTGGATTGGGATGTGAAACGCATTTTCTCTCCTGATTAAATAAATGAATACCGAAATAAATACGGCTTATTTCATGAAAGGACCCCAGGTGGGCTCCCGAATATCTCCGGCCTGAACCGTCAATTTTTGCTTCACCTTGCCATCTACCGATACCACAGCGAGCGAGCCTCGACGGCCAGACTCTGTGGCATACATGATATAACGGCCATTGGGTGAAAAACTCGGTGACTCGTCTTTGGTGGTGTCGGACAATCGTTGCTCCTGACCACTGGCCAAATCCATGACATATAACTGGAATTTGCCATCACGACGTGAAATATAAGCCAAAGTCTTGCCATCCGGGGATATTCTTGGTGTGATATTGTAAGTGCCGCTAAAAGTCACCCTTTTTGCTTCGCCACCTGCAGTGCTGATGCGATAAATCTGCGGGCCGCCACTACGGTCACTCAGGAAGTAAATCGACTGCCCGTCAGCAGAAAATTGCGGCTCGGTATCAATGCCGGAACTGCTGGTCAGCTTTTGCAGATTACTGCCATTCGCACTGACGGTAAAAATTTGGGTCTGGCCATCACGCGACAGCGCTACAGCCAGCTTGCTGCCATCAGCCGACCAGGAAGGTGCAGAATTGCTGCCCTTGAAGTTGGCAATGATGGAGCGCTCACCAGTAATCAGGTTTTGTACCCAGATGACGGGCTTGCGTGATTCAAAAGAAACATAGGCGACCTTGGTGCCATCAGGTGACCATGAGGGTGAAATGATGGGTTCGGCAGAGCGCAGGGCTACCTTGATGCTTTCACCATCGGCATCGGCGATTTCCAGACGGTATTCAGAGCCTGCCTTGGTGACATAGGCGATGCGGGTTGAAAATACACCACGCACACCCGTCAGTTTTTCATAAATATCGTCTGCAATACGGTGGGCTGTCAGGCGGATATTACCCGGTGGCGCGGATACCGAAAAGCCAGCAAGGGCGGCCGATTTCAGGGTATCAAACAATTTATAGCGGACATCAAAACGCCCGTCACTCAGGCTTTGGACGCTACCCACGACCAGCGCATCGGCCCCTTTGGATTTCCAGTCACCAAAATTAATGACGGAATTTTCATTCAGCACGATATTGGTATCAATCAGCCGGAAATAACCACTGCGGGTAAGATCATCCCTGATGATACTGGTCACCTGCTGGGGTGTCAGCGCTTCATCGGTAAAACCGGTAATGGCAATGGGGATCTGGTTGGAACCGACGCCAGACACCTCAACCCGTATTTGTGCATGTACAGGTGCCAGAACGCTCAAACTGCCTACTGCGGCCAGTACAGCGGACACCGCAATTTTCTTCAACATGGACATCATTGGTATTTATTCTTCCTTCATACGATAAACCAGCTCCAGGCTGGGGGGCACTTCGCCTGACTTGTCGCGGGGGAAAGGTGCAGACTTTTCTATGCCTTTTGCCACCGCTTCATCAAAGCTGGGTATCCCCGATGATTTAAGTTTGCGTATTGCACCACGGAGTGAACCATCTGGCAATAGGTCAATACGATATTCGACTGTAGGATTACCGGCTGTGCTGTCAATTGCACTGAAATTGGTGTTGGAACGAACCTTGGCAGCAATTTTTGCAATATAACTGGGGTCGCCGCGATTATTCCCTGTCGATTTGGCAACAACACCTGAACCGCCGCTGCCCGTATTGGCCGCCTGATTCGTCATGCGCTGCATTTGTTCTTTAAACAATTTATCGCTGGCAAGTTTATCCTTGGCCTGCTGTTTCTTTTTATCCGCATCTTCCAGCGCCAGTTTCTCGGTCTTGCGCTTTTGCTCGGTTAGTTTTTCCTGTTGCTCTTCCTTGCGTTTTTTCTCAGCCAGTTCGCGTTGCAGTTCTTCTTCTTTTTTCTTTTCCAGCAACTTGCGCTTTTTTTCCTGGGCGATTGCGATTTCCGGGTCTTCCTGCCTGACTTCTTCTTTCACAGGAACCGGCTCTATGGGTTTTTCGACAACCGGTGGTGGGTCCGGCTGAATAACGGGTTTTGGCGCCGCTTCACGGGTGGTCAGATCCCACACTTCGGCCACAACCGCTGTACTTTCCTTGTTTTGCCAGCGTATGCCTATCCACAGAAAGCCAATCAAAAGAATATGCACGAGTGCCGCCAATACGATGGACCGTAATTGACCTGACTGATGCCGGTGATAACCTGGATACGCTTGCTGGGAAACCTGATTCATAGACGATGAGACTTCATTTGCCTGACTTGGTTCCGGGAATTGTTTGCCATATCAGTAACAAAGTGCCAATCAAATTGTTGTAACAGCTGAAATTATAAACTGCAAAGTGAGATTCCCCTCAAGACTTGACAAGTTCATTCGTAACAAAAAATTATTCCATGTAGAATTTGACCATCATTTAGGCTCATTTTGCGGCATCTCAAGCAACGCAGACACCTCACTAGAACCTGTTACGATCTGTAGCGAGCGTGCGTGAGCAGGTCAGGGCAACATAAAACGCAGTGCAAAAAGCGGAATGTACTCTAGCACATTCCGCTTTTTGCACTGCTCTTCTCCCCCGCTGACGCTTGCTACAGATCGTAAACACGTTCTAAGGGAAATAGAAAATCTGATCGGGTGCAGCCATGCGCGCCCGGATAGGCGGGGCAGGACAGCTTCAGGTCAGCCGTTTCAAACGGCGCAGATACTGGCCAGGCGTGCCCACATTCAGGTAATCATGGCCATCGAACAGGAAAGTGCGCTTTTGCACGGTAGCGGTGTAAGCCCGCATGACATCAGAAAACACATTCATGACTATGGTGCCACCCAGATGCGGATGGTTATTATCCATCTCCACCGTATAGGTACCAAAGTAGGCGTAAGGGCTGGCTGTGGCAAAACTGTCGATCAGCAATGAATGCGGCACGTCCCACGGCTTGGCTGGCGTCAGCCATGCTGGCTGTGGCGCGCCGCTGAAGGGGTCCGCCGGAATCGCCAGTGGCGGATTTTGTGAAATCATCAGGCTGAAATGTCCGCTTTTGTCATATACCCAGTAGCCAGCAGATGGATGGCCCCAGGGGTAGGTTTTCTTGGTCGGGTCATTCGGATCATCGCCTATATCCCAGGCTTCTACCATTTCCCAGGTACCGATAATGGATTGTGCATTCAGACTCATGATGTCTCTCTTTCTTCCCGTATGGGGAATAAGCTATTTCGGAAAACCCTGGTTGATCCATGCCTGAAACATGGCCACCTGTGCGGTGGTCAGGGGTGGGTACGGTGGTGGTGGCATGCCACCTTGAATCTGCGTCAAGACCATGGCGGCATTGGCCTTGACCTGTTCATAATCCGTCAGGTCAAGCCGCCACATCATGGAGGCGCGAAATTGATTGAACAGCGGGGCAATATCTTTTTCAAAAGAAACCATGCTCATGATCTCAGCTCCATAAAATCAACAGGTATTTTCCAGACGCCACCGCTACCGGCGCGCGCAATAATGTCTTTTTTTGCAGTAAATTCAAAGTCGCCAAAGTCCACCACATAGACAAAGGCCGCATCGGCAGAAAACGCCACATCGATGGGTCGGTACCACGGTAGTTGCGGCATGGTATGCAGGCTCCAGTCACGGGTATTCACCCGTACCAGATTACGCCCTACTCTTGGGCCGGGTGGCCCGGTCATCGGACGTTCATCCCCAAACTGCGCCACCAGCAAATCACCGGCATGCGACAGCTTGCCCGGTATCAGTGCCATCTTGACGGCACAGGCATTCACATCAAATGCCAGCAGCGGCGATTCTGGTGGTGGCAGTTCTGCATGATTGGTCAGCACAAATTCCTGCGCCTTGCCGTCGGGGCTGCGATAAGCCGGAGAACTGATGGGTTTCCCTCCCTGGTAATCTGGCCAGCCATACCAGGCCCCCGGTTTGATCTCGAACAGGAAATCAGGGCAATTCCACACCGGACGCACACCGCGCACATCAGTACCCTGCTCGGTCGCGATCAAACGGCCATCCGGCAAGAACAGCAAGCCATAGGCATTGCGTATACCCCATGCCACCAGTTCCAGGTCACTGCCATCCAGATTGCAACGCATGACGCTGGCAGTACAGGGCAATTGCGCAGCCATGCGGGTATCTGCTGCATGCACATGGCCATAGCGGGCAAAGGCGCTGGTGGACACCTGCTTCCCTTCCGGATCGGTGATGGTTGCCACCTGTCCATTCAGGCGGATATCGTAGCCGGGAATATCCGCCGCATGCTTGATTTCGCGTAACCAGGCAAGATCATTCGAATCTGTACCTATGACACCGCTATTGGTCATGGCCCCCTGGCCGAAATAGATTTTATGATCGGGTCCTATGGCCACCATATTGGTATGGTAGTTGCCAAAACCGGGCAAATCATCAAGCAGGGTATGGCGCTGGCCAGTTGCCAGATCCAGGCGGCTGATGCGGCCGGGGAAACCGCCTTCAGAGATGATGAGGCTGTTGTCATGCCAGACCAGGCCATTCACCGGTTGTCGCAAATCCTTTAGCAACTCGGCAACGCTGCCATCTTCATTGACACGCAATACGCGCCCGCCTTTGGGTGCATGATCAAACGGCAAACCCGATTCAGCCACATACACCTGGCCATCCGGTGCCAGCGCCAGACTAGTAGGAAAATTAAGTTCGGTAACAAATGCGCGCATGGTCATCAGTCAGCGACCATGATGCGCACGGCAAGAAAACACAGGTAAGCACCAGCTATCATTTCTATGCGCCTTGGCATAAAGCGGCGCAACCAGTTGGCCAGATACAATCCTGAACAAGCCATGGCAGCACTGATCACCCCGATCACCATGGCAGAAGCAAGTACCGGCGTACTGGAAAAACTGATACCTGCACCTGCAATCACATTGTCGAAACACAGCGATATCGGCAACGCGAACAAGACAGCCTTGTGATTGACAAGATCCGGCAAGACCTTAAGCTGGTTGCGAAAAGCCAGCCACAAAATCGCCAGTCCACAAGCCAGCATCACCAGCGGTGCCAGGCCATTTGCCAGCGGCCCGACCTGCGCAAGGAAAGCCTGTCCCAAGAACAGACCAAGTACCGCACCACCCAGTTCACAGATACAAAACCCCAGGGCCAGCAGATGCAGGCGTCGGCGCTGCATGGGCATCAGACCGATGGAAGAACATACCTGCAAATTGTCCAGGCCAGCGGCAACACCAAATAAAATGACTTCAAGCATCATAGCCTCACTTGTCTTTCAAACCGTAGATACGCAGCACACCGCCCTGTTTGCCAAATACCAGTGCGCCTGCCACCATGTAGTTGCCAGCAACGGCTGGCCCCAGACAATAGCCATAACCGCCATTCATGCCGCCGGTCTGGTCACCCAACTGGTCTTGCCACAGCACTTTTCCGGTATAGGCATCAAAGGCATACACCGCTACTTTGGAGGTGGAAAAGAACACCAGGTCATTTACCACCACCGGCGAACTCAGGCCGGATTCACCGGGGGTTCGGTACATGGGTGGCTGTGATTCGATATACAGCCTGGGGTCGCTGTCATCCATGGCCCAGGCATCTTCCAGAGTTTCCCAATCCAGCGCGCGCATGAAAGGCGTGGTGCGGTAATCAATGCCAGCTTCAACATTGTGATAATTATTGCCGCCGACGCCCATGTACAGACGTCCCAGTTTCGTGTGCACGGCGGCCGTGCTATAGGTGCCGGAATAGTTTTCCTGGTCCTCGTCATCCGACGCCTGATTCGATACGTAAGGGTCAAGCCGCGGATCATTCGGTGACACATGCGGATCGACAGTGGGGATCTGGCTGCCATCATTGTAGTAAGGCAGCAGTTGACGCCAGTTCAGCAATTCCAGCGTGGCGGCATCGAGCCTGAAGAAGCCGCCGTTCTTGCAACCGGCGGTGACCACGCGTTGGCCATTGACGGTCATCAGTGTGGGTGAACCACCAAAGTCAACGTCAACGTCGGAAGAACGATAACTGCTTTCAGGTGGCGGCTGGAAAAAACCACGGAAAGTACCGGTCGCCGCATCCAGCGACAAAATGCCGTTGGAAAACCCCTTGCTGGGCAAGGCACTATCCGGCACCGGATTACCGGTAGCGCAATACAGACGATCCAGCCGTTCATCATAGGCAATGGATGACCACACCGAGGCCCCGCGTATGGCAGGATTATTCGGCCCCATGGAATACATTTCCGGCAAGCTGCCGGATACCGATTCGGGCGGCAGCACGTTTGGCAAATTGGGGACGCCTTCTTCATACTGGCAGGTGCAGTATATCCATTGCACCTGACCGCTCAGCGCATCCAGCGCATACACAAAGCCGAAGCAGCCGGGGTTTTCACCCTCGCCCATACCGACAAACACCATCCCGTTATTGCCGTCCAGCGAAGCGACCACAGGAGACGACCAGCCCGCAGCCGGCACACCGACAGTGACATCGCCGAGGTTGGATGTGGGCTGATTATAATCAGGATCAGCATGCCGCAAATCCACCACCCAGTTGAGGCTGAGGTCAGTCGCATTCAGGCAGTAGAATTTTCCGTTGAAGGCGCTGAAATAGACATTGTTTTTCCATATCGCCGGGGTACAGCCCATGCCCATGAAGCCATGGGTATCGCCTTCTGTCGGGTCTATCGGCCATTCATAGTGTGCCACTGTCTTGCCGCTGGCCAGTTCAATCTTCATAAACTTGCCGCCATTTGCACCCGGCAAATCATGGTTGTTGGCCAGGCCGACATACAGATAACCGTCCACGATGGCAGGTACCGACAATACCGGGCCAGGAATCGGCACATCGTGCAGCAGCGTAAAACGCTTCAGGCTGTCACGGTTGATGTCGCTACCCTGTACCTCGCCGGTATGGGCAGTGTCACCATGAAACATCCACCAGTTAGTTTGCGTCATTGATGTTCTCCAAAAAATCAGGCGGGAATATAGTCAAAGGTCGGACCGGCAGTCTGGCCAGGCACCACCTCTTGCGTCATCAGCAATTGCGCCTGTTCACGCAGAGCTTGCATGGACAACAGGGCCAGTGCCAACCGGTCTGGCTGACCATTGAATACCGCATGCAATTTGCGCAGCATGTCCGAATAGGTGCTATTGAAAGTCAGGTTCAGGTCGGCAATGCGCGGCCGGTGTGCATAGTTCAGTCTTTGCGGATTGCTGATGACGGGGTAGATGCCACCAGCATCAAATTCTATGCGGTGGCCTTCAAATACCCAGGCCGGTTTGCCGGCTTGTGGATCAGGGTTGGGAATAAGTTTCCTGCCATAATAAATCTCGGCATATTTGTAATAGTGGGCCAGCTCATGTTCGGGATCGATAGGGCTGGTATCACTGCCTTCACCCTGCTCAACGATCATGTCTATGGCTGCCAGGGCACTGGCTTCATCGGTGACACCCTTGTACTGTAATTCCGGGAAACCGGTGACCAGCTGTTTTTCGGGGTTGCCGGTAAAAATATTGCCGAGCTTGCCGAGTGCCGTGATTTCATCCTGTATGTGTTGATAGAACTGGCCTATCGTCATGCCATCGGGTGGTGGATCAACGCCATCTACCGTTTTTGCCGGCTCTTCGATCACCATAAAAACGTCATGCACCAATTGCTTGGACAACGCCGCCAGCGGCACGATCAAGCTATCTTCCACGCTACCCGGCAAATGACCAGGGTAGTGCGGGATAAAGCGCGGATGGTCGATTTTTGGATGGCCACCTATCGCATTCAAGACGTTGCAGTCCAGCGCCATATGCAGCATTTCCTGCTTCACTATGGATTTGATGAGATAGGCGATTTCCAGGTTCTGATCAGTCTTGATCGAATACAAGGCATACAGATACGGCGGAATGGTCGAATGCTCCAGCTCGATGGCAGTTTGCAATGAATGCTTGAGTGCTTTCAGCCTGCCTTCAAAGCTATTGTCATGACTTTCAATCAGTGCATGTTTGAGGCGAATCATGAATTCTCCTTACAGGGATCAGAACTTGCGGTTATTTCACTTCCGGGATATGAATCGCAAGCCTGGTGAGCTTGTCATGGGCTGACTGCCGATAGCTGGCGCTGGCGGCGGTTGGTGTCTGGCATGTGGGTGATACATCGACATCTCCCGATTGGTACTGCGATGATGTGGCAAAGCCAACTTGATATTGTAAATACAACTAAATACAAGCAGAATTTCATGGCTTTATTATCATCGTTCACGATTGCAAAATATGCAAGGCATTAACATATAAATAAGTGAAAATTTAACAATTTCGTTTCATTTATGTAATCGTATTTTTTATCTGGCAGCGGACATACTACATGAGCACAGCCTAAAAAAAGTCCCCTATTTTATTACATATCACAGAAATTTCAACACGAAGTATTGAAATTCAGTACCTTACGTGCAGACAGGCGAAGCCTGTCATTTTCAAATGGCGTTGGTATTCATTCTTTGCGAGAATTCGCTTCGAACTCTCCGCCGGAGAGCTTTCAGCGGCAAACATGCCGCCAGGAATACAAGCATTTTTGCGTTTATCGATTAAAGGAACACCATGAACACCATTTTCAAACTCAGTGCCATTGCTCTCTCAACTTTTATGGCCATGTCATTTTCTGCCCATGCAGAAGACAAGACTGCGCCTGAAGCGGAATCTGAAGCCGTCGTTGGTGCTGGCGTATTTTATGGACCAGAATATGTAGGCGCGAAAAAGAACCGTTTCGGCCCGGCAATTTTCGGCGAATACAAAAACAAGAATGGCTTTTTTGCGAGCACCACGCGTGGCGTAGGCTTTGCCAAGAAAGTCGATGATTTCAACTTCAGCGCAGCAGTCGGTTATCGTGCAGGCCGTGAAGATTCTCGTACTTCAACATCCCTGTTCAGCTCGGATGACCTGAAAGGCATGGGCGACATCAAAGGTTCCGCCACTGCCAACCTGCATGCAGGTACCAATATTGCTGGCCTGATCAATGCCACCGTTGATGCCAACCTGGCCTTGTCGAATCGTGAAAACGGTAATATGTATCGCTTCGGTTTGTCGGCACCGCTGCTGCAGACCAATACCGACAAAGTGGAAATTGGCGCATCGCTCAACTATGGCGACGCTAAATACAACCAGACTTATTTTGGCGTGACACCTACGCAAAGTACCAATTCTGGCTACAAGGCATTCACCGCCAAAGCTGGCTTCTCACAGGCCGTCAGCACCGTCGCATGGACGCACGTGATTGACAAAAACTGGTCAGTCCGCACAGCTGCCGGCGTCTCGCAGGTAATAGGCGATGCGGGTGACAGCCCTCTGACCAAAAAGAAAACCAATCCACTGGTAATCACAACAGTGAATTACGCGTTCTGATTTCCTAAACATTCTGGTTCACTCCAGAGGTTGTTGCAAAACCAAGATGGCTAGGCGCCCCCGGCTAGGCCTCGTCGTCGCAGACAGTACTTTAGTACCAAGTTAACACTGGGACGACGCAACAAC
Organism: Undibacterium sp. Di26W; assembly: GCF_049340265.1. Classification (NCBI taxonomy): domain Bacteria; kingdom Pseudomonadati; phylum Pseudomonadota; class Betaproteobacteria; order Burkholderiales; family Oxalobacteraceae; genus Undibacterium; species Undibacterium sp. Di26W. Next base: position 136,176 of record NZ_JBMPOR010000007.1, on the reverse strand, counting down.
GCCAGCTTGATTTTGCAACAGCCTTTGGTGTGTTTGATAGCGGAACTGTGCCCTCCCTCGCAGTTCCGTTTTTTTATGCCGCTACAGCACTTACCCCCTATTCCGGCTTGTTACGCAAAGCTGTCATGACGCCGGCAATTAACAAGGCGATGCCCAGCAAGGTTACCGGTTCAGGAAATTGTCGCTTCAAGATAAAGGTATACGTCAGGGCTGCCAGGGTCTCAAAGACGATCAGTTGTCCGGCCAGATTGGTGGGCAATAACTGGCTGGCCTTGTTCCAGCACAAGGTGCCTATCCAGGATGCAAACAATCCTATGATCAGCATCAGAGCTATGAAATACTGCGGTCTGGGGCCAAACGGCATGGGAAAATCCACCTGCGTTGCACCCATTCCTCCCCACAATAGCAAATAACCCAGCACAGCCAGTGGCAAGATTGCCACGCCCTGCGCGCTGGCCCACACACGTGGATGACGATCTGGATGATGGCGCAGCCAGTCCGCATTGCGCAAGGGATACCAGGTCCAGCAAGCCACGGCGATAATGGCCAGGCCGGCACCGCTCAGATACGTCAACATATCGGCACGGTTTGCCGTTTTCATGGCGGCGACTTCTGTCTGGTTAACGCAGGCAACGCCTATCCCTATCATCAATAAAGATGGCAGCATGCGACGCCATGCAATGCGACCATCACGCTCGGCATTGCGGTAGTTGGCGGTGATAGCTATCACTACCGGCAAAGTACCTATCAACATGGTAGGCAAAGGCGCGCCTGCACGCTGAATGGCGCTGGCAAGGCACAGGTAATACAAGAGGTTGCCAACGGCTGCCAGCTTCAGTGCTTCCAGCCAGTCTGCCCTGGTCAGCAAACGCAATTGCCGCCGGTCCAGCCAGGCCAAAGGCAGGGTAATCAGGCCAAAAGCCAGATAGCGCCCCACCGATTGCAAGGCCGCCGGATATTCAGGCAATAACAGAGGGCCAATAAATACCAGCCCCCACATCAAGCCCGCTGCCAACGCATAAAGAATACCTGCCCACATTTCTGGCCCTTCATAAATAAAGCCAGCTTATAAGCCTGCCCGCATCCTGTCTTGTACCAGATTGCGGTTAAAAAGTAGTTCTGAGGAATCAGGTAGCAGATATCAGCTACGTACCTGCTGCTGATAACGTGCCGGTGTGACACCGTAGCGACGCACAAATGCCTTGTTCAGGTGGGATTGGTCTGTCAAACCGGTCGCTGCCGCCACCTGGGCTGGCGGCAGCCCTTTGCCAAGCAGGCATTTGGCTTCAAACAGGCGCAAGGCCATCAGCATTTGCTGGGGGGTTGCGTGATATTGCGTTTTGAAACTACGCAAAAAATGGAAAGGACTCAAGCCCGCCACCAGCGCCAGCTTGTCCAGGCTAAGCACCTCTGCCAGGTTGGCGCGCATAAAATCCAGCACATCGGCAAAGCGTTTTCTGGCTTCTGCGGCATGGGGTTTGTCTACGCAGGCATGTTGACGAAAACCGGTCAACAGTTCAAACATCAGGCTGTCAAAACTCAGTTCATCCTCTGCCTGCCACAACTGTTCAAGCAGATGACTAAGCTTGCGGGCACTCAATGCGTCATGGGCCACGGCGTCGCGAAACCACCAGCCATGTTCACCGGTTATTTCCGCTATCGCTTGCGGGTCTATGTACAGCATGCGATAACGCCAGCCGGTTGCCGTCTCTGCCCTGCCGGTATGCAATTCATCCGGGTTCATCATCACCACGGTGTCCTTGGGGGCCAGATGATCGCTGCCAGCATAACGGAATCGTTCAACACCGGATTCTATCGCCCCCAGGCCAAAGGCTTCATGCGTATGTGGTTCAAACGCATGGGCAACGATGTGGGCGCGGTATAACTCCAAGCCCGGACGGTGCGCAACACGCTTGAATTCGGCCCGGTCAGATACATGCTCAAACACTTGCGGCACACCAGGAAACACCATGCCCACATTGCCAGCCTGATGATCAGGTCGCTCATGCTGCTTATCGGCGTTGATTACTGGCGGCTGCATGATGGCGGCTACAAGACAGTTTCAACACCACGATTGGCAAGCTGGTCGGCGCGCTCATTGCCGGGGTGGCCAGTATGGCCACGCACCCAGCGCCAGTCTATTTCGTGGATGTTGCGGGCTTCATCCAGTTGCTGCCACAGGTCAACATTCTTGACGGGTGCTTTGGAAGCCGTTTTCCAGCCTTTGGCTTTCCAACCGGTAATCCATTCAGTAATGCCTTTCAGCACATATTGGCTGTCGGTATGCAGGGTGATCTGACAAGGCCGCTTTAAGGCACCCAGGGCTTGTATCACGGCCATCAATTCCATGCGGTTATTCGTGGTTTCTTTCTCGCCACCGAATAATTCTTTTTTCTTGTCACCGGCAATCAGCAAGGCACCCCAGCCACCTACACCAGGGTTCCCCTTGCAAGCGCCATCCGTATAAATATCTATTTTATCCATGTCCATTTTTTGATTTGTTGGCGACCGGCAGCGCGTGCCCGGCGGCTATGCGTTTCTGTTTCCAGGCGGGGCCGATCAGGTGCATGCCCTTAATGCGTTTCACCGCCTGCAACATGTACACGGCCCCCAGGTAAGGCCACCAGCGCTGCCCTGCTTTTTCCATGAAGCGGCTGCGCTGCAACCATTTTTCCGATTTGAAGGGGGGCGCATAGCAACCAAAGTCGCTGCTGCCGATTTCCATATCCAATAATTTCAACCAATCCTTAAGCCGTGGATGACTGATGAATTCACCTTCTGTGGGCAAGAAATAATTCTTGCTCAGACGCCCGCTGGCCTGTCTTGCACCCCACAGGCTGGTGCGATTGAAGCCACTGATGATGACCCGGCCCTCAGGTATCAGCACTCTTTCCACTTCACGCAGGATCTGATGCGGTTCAGCGGAAAATTCCAGCACGTGCGGCAGCACCACCAGATCAATGCTTTGCGATTCAAAAGGCAATTCGGCAAAATCATGCACCACGACCGTGGGCCGGTTTTGCTTGAGTGCATCCGGATCAGGGAAACGCGAATCGGTCAGCCAGCGGTGCGGCATGCGGCTGGCTGCCAGCGCATCGATTTGCGGCAAACCGATTTGCAGCGCATTATAGCCAAAGATATCCACCGTCAGCGTGTCGAGCAGATTTTGCTCCCACTCACGGATATACAAGCCGGCTGGCAACTCCAACCAGGCACCCAGGTCTATAATGTTTTTTTCCAAAGCTTCCATGCGCGTTTATGAAGAATTCCCTGAGTATATTGACTGTCCCTGCCTTTGACGACAATTATCTGTGGATCATCCACAATGGCCAGCATGCTGCGGTCGTTGATCCGGGTGATGCCAAACCGATATTGCAGGCTTTGCAAGAGCACGGCCTGACATTGTCCGCTATTTTACTCACTCATCACCATGCTGATCATATTGGCGGTGTAGCAAGCCTGCTGGAACACTACCCGGTACCGGTATTTGGTCCCAGCAAGGATAAAATCGCCCTGGTCACCCAAAAGCTGCTGCAAGATGAAATACTGACCGTGCCGCAACTGGATCTGGAATTGCGCGTGCTCGATGTACCTGGCCATACTCTGGGCCATATCGCTTATTATGCACCCTTGCAGCATTGGCTGTTCTGTGGCGACACCCTGTTTGCTGGCGGCTGCGGCCGCCTGTTTGAAGGCTCACCGGCACAAATGCTGAAGTCGCTGGATCAGCTTGCGGCCCTGCCGGATGACACCGCCGTGTATTGCGCGCATGAATACACGATGTCGAATTTGCGCTTCGCCAAAGAGGTGGAGCCAGGCAATCAAGCCTTGCTGGAACGCATACAGAAAGAAAAAAACAAGCGCGACCAGGGTATTCCTACCGTACCCAGCAATATTGCGCTGGAAAAGCAAACCAATCCCTTTTTGCGATGCCGGGAAAGCAGCATCGTCGCCCGCTTGCTGGAAAGCGGAAAAATCAGCACAGGCGGGGATGACATCAGTCACTTTGCCGCCTTGCGCGAATGGAAGAATCATTTCTGAACGAATAACAAAAGAAAATGCAATTAGAAGAACAACAGGCCCACAATCACACCATCAGCCAGCCCCCCAAAACCGCCACCACACTAGCCCTTTTTTGCAAAGTCGTGGACAACTTTGGGGACATCGGCATTTGCTGGCGTCTGGCACAACAGCTGGAAAGCGAACACGGTATTGCCGTCACATTGTGGGTCGATGATTTACCCAGCTTTCGCCGGATATGCCCGGACGTTGTCATTGATCAGGAACAGCAAGAGATTGCCCATGTCCATGTCCGCCATTGGCGCAATCAGGATGGCGTGTTCAGCGCCGCCGACGTGGCAGACATTGTCATTGAATTTTTTGCCTGCGATATACCACCAGGATATATCCGCGCCATGGCAGAATGCACGCCCAGACCAGTATGGCTGAACCTGGAAGGCCTGACTGCGGAAGCATGGGTAGAAGGTTGCCATACCTTGCCATCACCCCATCCTTCGCTGTCCTTGACCAAGCACTTTTTCTTTCCGGGCTTCAATAACAAAACCGGTGGCCTGTTGCGCGAATCAAGGCTGGATCAGGAAAGACCTGCCTTTCAGGCAGACTCAGCTGCGATGGAAAAATTTCTGTCAGGCCTGGGGCTCACGCCAGCCGAAATGGCAGCCACCAAAGTCTCCCTGTTTTGTTACCCGCAGGCACCGGTGGCGGCATTATTTAAAGAATGGCAAAACAATGGCCAGGCCATCACCTGCCTGGTGCCGGAAGGTGTTGCCGCTGCGTCCGTTGCGGCATTTCTGGGGCAGCCAGCCACAGTTGGCAGCAGTGCCACGCATGGCGCGCTGACCGTCCGGGTATTGCCTTTTATTCCGCAGGCAGATTACGACAGGCTATTATGGGCTTGCGACCTCAATTTTGTACGCGGTGAAGATTCTTTTGTCCGGGCGCAGTGGGCAAACAAGGCCTTTATCTGGCACATCTATCCGCAAGACAAGAACTTGCATCATGTCAAATTGAATGCCTTCCTGAAAACCTGTACCTCAAGCACTGCCAGCCTGGCAGCTTTTGCGCGGGCATGGAATGAGGCCAGCGTGGAAACGGTGGACTGGTCACAACTATGGCCCGCCTTGCAGGCGGATATGCCCCACATTACAGATTTATCTACTGAATGGCAGCAAAAAATGCGCGAAAATGGTGATTTGGCGTCAAATTTGCTGAAGTTTGTATACTCAGTTCTGCAGGCAAGGCAAAAAGATGCAGTATAATGTTGGGTTAATTTTTAACCTGTTTTAAATCTCAATCAAACGTGGGCTTGCGGTGCTTTTTACCAGTAGGCGACAGATGATTTTTATGCAACCTACTTTTTACGTATACTCGCTATGAAATTTGCAAAAGAAATTCGTGTTGGCAACATTATTATGGTTGATAGCAAACCTATGATCGTGTTGCGTTCTGACGTCAACGGCTCCAGCCGCACAGGTTTCACTTACAAGTGGAAAATGAAAAGCCTGTTGACTAACAGCCCACAAGAAAACGTCTTCCGTGGCGACGACAAGTTTGATGTAGTTGTATTGGACAAAAAACCAGTTACTTATTCTTACTTCGCTGACCCACTGTTCGTATTCATGGATCAAGAATACAACCAGTATGAAATCGAAGCCGAAAACATGGGTGAATCCCTGAATTACCTGAAAGATGGCATGGAATGCGAAGCCGTATTCTATGACGGTAAAGCAATCTCTGTTGAATTGCCGACCACCATCGTTCGCCAGATCATTTACTCTGAGCCAGCAGTCAAAGGCAATACTTCCGGTAACGTACTGAAAGAAGCCAAGATCGAAAATGCAATTGAAGAAAATTGCCACATCGTTCAAGTACCTCTGTTCGTCAGCCAGGACGACATGATCGAAATCGATACCCGCACTAACGAATACAAAAAAGTCGTACGTAACTAATACGTAAAGACGCATAAAAAAACGCTGCTTTCTCAAGCAGCGTTTTTTTTCACTCTACATTTAGCCTGCACCGCGCTGGCAAGCTCAAACCCTGTATCAGAATGCAGGAACGACTGCGCCCTTATATTTTTCTTCTATAAATTTTTTGACTTCGGGCGAGTTCAACGCGGCAACCAGTTTTTTGAATGCCGGGCTATTTTTATTGTCTTCACGTGCCACCAATAAATTGGCATAAGGTGAATTGGCATCTTCTATGAACAGCGAGTCTTTCACAGGATTCAGTTTGGCTTCTATCGCATAATTGGTATTGATCAAAGCCAGGTCCACCTGCCCCAGCACGCGTGGCAGTGTGGCTGCTTCCAGTTCCTTGAATTTCAGCTTTTTAGGATTTTCAATAATATCCTTTTGGGTGGCCGAGATGTTTTTTGGATCTTTCAACTTCAACAACCCCTGCTTGGCCAACAATAACAAGGCACGGCCAGAATTTGATGGATCGTTCGGGATGGCGACCGTGGCACCGTCAGGTAAATCGGCGAGTTTCTTGTATTTGCTGGAATACGCGGCGAATGGTTCGACATGCACTTTGGCGATAGGGACTTCGATATCGTTCTTGTGGCTTTTCTTGAATTCATTCAGATAAGGCTGATGCAAAAAGAAATTACCATCCAGATGTTTTTCATTGACCTGCACTGCTGGCTGTATATAGTCGGTGAAGACTTTTACTTTCAAATCCACGCCTTCTTTAGCGAGTTGCGGTTTAATGAATTCCAGTATCTCGGCATGCGGCACCGGACTGGCAGCAATGTTCAAAGTTTCCAGCGCGAATACGGATGCAGGTGCCAGCAAGACAGCAGTTGTCAGGCCACCTGCCAGAGCGAAGCTAAGACGACGTTTCAAGTTTAAAGACATATAGACTCCATTAAAAAAATAAAAAACTACTTACTTCCGGGTGAACTTCAACACCAGTTTGTCGCCAACAAATTGCAGCAACTGCACCAGCACAATCAAAATAAATACCGTGACCACCATGACTTCGGTTTGAAAACGTTGATAGCCATAACGCAGTGCCAGGTCACCCAGGCCACCGCCACCAATAACCCCTGACATGGCCGCATACGACACCAGGGCAATCGTCGTCACCGTGACAGCAGCCAGCAAACCCGGCAAGGCTTCGGGCAACAAGGCATGCCAGATGATTTGCCAGGTCCTGGCTCCCATGGCCTGACAGGCTTCTATGATTCCCTTATCCACTTCACGCAAAACGTTTTCCACCAGGCGTGCAAAGAATGGTGTCGTGCCAATGACCAAGGGTGGTATCGTGCCCGGCACACCCAGTGATGTCCCCATCAATAACAGAGTGAAAGGAATCAAAACGATCAGCAAGATAATGAAAGGAATGGAACGCAGGACATTCACCACGACAGATAACACCGCGTAGAAAAATCCCTGCTCCAGTAATTGTTTTTTACCTGTCAAAAATAACAGTACACCCAGAGGCAAACCCAGCAACACCGTAAACAACAAAGAGACACCGGTCATGGTCAGCGTATCCAGCGTCGCCAATGCCATATCGGCCCAGTCGATTTGAGAGAAATCCATCAAGGCACCTCTGCCGCAGCGCTGATACTGATCCTTGCCACCCTGACGCCCGCATTCACCAGCAACTGTTCAACCCTGTCTGATTGTTCTTGGGTGCTGCGCAATTCAACCAGCAGTTGCCCATATGGCGTATTCTTGATACGTCCTATCACACCCTGCAAGATGGCGATATCAATCCCGGTTTGTACGGCGATACGGGTAATGATGGGTTCATGCGTGCTTGATCCGACATAACTCAGGCGTAGTAAATGACGATCCCGATCTTGATCACCATTTTGATCACCATTTTGGTCACTACGCTCCAGCACAGACAAATCCAGCGCCTGGTTTTCTGCCACCAGACTTTGCGTCACCGCATGCTGTGGATGCAGGAATACATCGACGACGTTACCAGTTTCGACAATCTCACCGGCATCAATCACAGCCACCGCATCGCAGATCGTGCGTATCACCTGCATTTCATGCGTGATCAGGACGATGGTCAGGCCCAGCTTTTGATTGATATCCAGCAGCAGGCGCAAGATGGCTTGCGTGGTTTCCGGGTCCAGTGCCGAGGTCGCTTCATCGCACAATAAAAGCTGCGGATAATTGGCCAGTGCACGGGCGATGCCCACCCGCTGCTTTTGACCGCCAGATAATTGCGCAGGATATTTGCTACCCTGATCTTTCAAGCCCACCAGATCCAGTAATTCTTCTACTCTTGTCTGTATGGTGTCACTGGTATATTCCCCCGTGAGCTTGAGCGGGAAAGCACTATTTTCCGTGACAGTTTTTGCATGCAGTAAATTGAAATGCTGGAACACCATGCCTATACGCTGACGCAAACCATGCAGGCGCTGACGATCAAATGCGGTGATATCCTCACCCTCTATCCATACTTTGCCGCTGCTTGGTCGCTCCAGAAGATTGAGGGTACGCAACAAGCTGCTTTTACCTGCGCCTGAACGTCCTATGATGCCGAAAATTTGTCCTTTTTGAATGTCAAGATTGATATTATGAAGAGCCCTGACTGCGTGGCCATTTGCCTTGTAATATTTGCCTAATTGCTCGATACGTAACACTGAATTCCCAACCGAAAGATATAGTCGATAGAGGACACTGTATCGAAAGGAAATGCGCTTTTCCAATCATATAAACAAACTTGTATATACAAGCCTGACGCATAAAGACAGAAGGAAAAATCATGAACTTGCCATGCATCAAGTTTACCCCGGGCAAGAAAAGTGATTTTGTGTTTAAATCGCTTGTATATTCCAGGCATGACTACTATGTTGGAAAGAGATTCATCAGACGCTCCCTACGAGCAAAGCGAGTTAATATTATGGTCACTTCAGTCACTTCTTCCAGTTCAGCGCAAAACCAGCAGCTTATTCAACAAGCTGCCGATGCACGCGCAAAACAAAATAGCGAAACCATAGGTGCTGCGGCTGATCGCGATTCCGGCACCGCCGATGCGATTGCAGATCAAAAAAGAATTACGGACGCACAAGCTGAACAACAGGCGCAGGCAGTCGCCAAACAAAATAATGCGAAGCAAGCCGAATCAAAGCCGCCAGAACAGCCTAAGCCCGTCGTTAATACCAGCGGACAGGTAACTGGTACGACAATCAATACGACGGCCTGAACCCTGATCCAGATATACCTCGACATACCCGGACATACCAAGGCATACAAAAAAGCCACTCTGAACAAATCTCAGAGTGGTTTTTATTGGCGTCAGCGAGAACAAGAACAAGGCCTGCAAATCTATCGCTTTCAGGCCTCGCTGTCAGGCCTCGCCATCAGGCCATATTCTGGAATAAATTGAAGCTGTTCCTGGTATAAGCCTGTTCAGGAAATACCTTGATCAATTGATTATCCGACAAGCCCATGTGGCGCTCGCATACCTGTATCAGGACAGAGCGGAAATCAGTCGTTACCGGCACATCACGGCCTTCATATAACTGGTCACTACCCAGACCGCGCCAGTCGCCATAAACTTTACCGCCAGCGACTTTGCCACCCATGACCCACATGACATTGCCATGCCCATGATCGGTACCGCCATTGCCATTCTGTTTGGCAGTGCGGCCAAATTCAGACATGACAACTATCGTGGTGTCTTCAAACATCGGTCCCAGACGTTTGGCAAGATTGGCCAGGCCCAGCCCCAATGGCGACAAACGATTCGCCAACTGACCTTTACCTGCGCCCTGGTTGGCATGGGTATCCCAACCGCCGAGCGCCATAAAGACCATCTGGATTTTGGGATCATTGCGCATCAGTGTGGCGATACGGGTACTGTCGTCAGGAAAACCATTTGGCAAAGGTGCGCCACCATCGGCAGCCTGCTGCTCATTTGCCATGGATGCACCCATCATTTCCTGATGGGCTTCCTGGGCATCGCTAAACGCTTTCGCGTATTTATCGTTTTCCTTGTACATCTGCTCAAAGGCAGCACCAACCTTGGGGCGGTCGAGCACATTGGCCTTGGTGCCAGCCGCACCGCTGGCGATATTGCTGGCAGCGATACTGCCTGACAGAATACGCGGCATTACCGCACCCACGCTGATAGCGCGGGTGGGCGTCGTGTTACCAGGTAACGATGCCAGCAAGCGGTTCATCCAGCCATCTGACGTGCCTTTACGGCCTGGCGTACCGGATTCCAGATAATCCTGGGCATCAAAATGTGAACGGGTGAAATCTGGTGAACCACTGGCATGCACGAAGGCCAGTTTCTTTTGTTGCCATAGTTCCTGCATATCAGCCAGTGCAGGATGCAGGCCAAAATAACCGTCCAGATCAATCGCACCATCGCTTTGCCCTGGCCGGGCAAGTGCTATCGTTGGTCGTAGCCGCGCATAATTTGCGTCGCCGTAAGGGGCCACCACATTCAAGCCATCCACCGCACCACGCAACATGATAACGATCAGCTTGTTTTTTGTAGCAGCTTCTGTTGCGCCACTATGGGCGCTGGCTGCCCATACACCATTGCCAACAGGAATCAGCAAGCCTGCACCGGCTGCCATGGAATATAGAAAATTTCTACGTTTCATTTTGTTCTCTTCATTCAGGATAGTGCACATCGTTCAATAACAGCCGTCTGCTTGCTACCCGCTTTTCAATGCTGCATAAAATCCGGGCTACCCAGGATCAGGGCTGCGCGTAAAGCCTCCTGATTGCCATTCACTATTTCTATGGTGCGGCCAGACAAGCCTGCTCCCATAGTCTGGATCAAGGCAGCTGCGCTCACGGCGGGCATTACTGCGGGCCTGTCTGGCTTTTCGTCTGCCTGTTTTGCCAATTGCTTTTTACCCATCTTGTCGCCGTCCTCGATTTCTTTATCAAACGGCAGGCGTCCTGTCGCCAGGGCTGTAGCAAAGTTGATGCGACGTGTAATGGCATCCGGGTTCATCCAGGCATCCTGGGTGTTTTTATAACCATCTGGCGTCTGGCTACCATACAAGGGCATACCCAGTTGCGCCAGCACACCCAGTGCAGGCCGGACATTTTGCACTGGTACATCACTGGCACGGATAGCAGATATGACATATTGGTACGGGGTTTTATATTTCATTCCCATATTGTGCGGATCGCGAAACTCGGCACTCGCAAACAGCGTTTGCAGCACCGCACGGATATCACCACGGGTATCCAGATAACGTTTGGCCAGCATATCCACCAGTCCCGGCGCAGGTTTGTCTGCCACAAAATACTGGGCCAGCTTGAAACTCAGATGGTGGGCGGTGGCCGGATGCATGGCCAGGACGTCCAGCGCAAATTCTGCTTCCGCCTGACCACGTGGTGCAATGGTTTTTCCCAGCCATTGCTTGCTGCCATTATCGTGCCTGTCAGCATCGAAATAAAAGTTCTGATTATTCCTGACCATGGCACGCGGATCAAATGTCCAGCCTGTCAGCATGCGCGCCAGTTCAGTCACGTCTTTCTGGGTATAACCGCCGTCAACCCCCAGGGTATGCAGTTCCATGATTTCACGGGCATAGTTTTCATTCAAACCATTCGACTTGCCCTTCTGCCCTGCCGCCTTGGCCTGACGGCCATTTGCATGAAAATCGGCCGAGGTGGACAGCCAGTTATCAAGATAAAACAACATCGCAGGATGCTTGGCCGTTGCCCCCAACAAATCACGGAAATTACCAAACACATAGGGCCGAATGGCATCACGCTCGTAACTGGCAACCAGTGCACGGTCCAGGCCCTTGCCATTGAAGACATTGAAATGATTGAACCAGAAATCCAGCATCACCTCTTCGAGCTGGTGTGAACTTTCTATGGCGCGATACAATCTGGCTTGTGCGGTTTGCTCAACGATGTGGCCAACCAGTTCACGGCGTTTCTTTTGCGCAGCGTCAGACTCGTCCTTGGTGTCTTTCAGGGCTTTTTGATAATCAAACAAGACTGAACCCGCACTCTGTCCAATGACATCAAGGGATTTCAATTTTGCCTGCAAGCCGTCTGGCAAAGGCAGGGATTGCGGATTCAATTGTTGCTCGATATAACTGTCTATTCCCATTTTCTTTACCCGCTCTATATCACCCGGGCGAGGGCCAAAAGCAAGGCGGTTCAATACATGCACCACTTCTGCATCCGGCGACAGAGTGGCTGCAGAAGCTTGCAGAGAACAGATATTTGCAGTAATTGCCACTAGCAGAACGCCAGAAATTTTTGCCAGGTTTTTCATATATTTTTATACCCGTTATTGATACCGTGGAGACCGTGGAAGCATTTGCTCAGAAGAAAAATGTCTTTGCTTATCTGTTCGGCTGATGTCCTCAATATAGAGGCATGGGAAGCACTTTCACAAGTAACGATATGTAAATCAAATCAGGCAAAACTGTGGATTGTTACAGACAAGTCACTCCACGCCTCACGCGCTAATTTGTAGCGTGTCGCTCTTGTAGAAGATGCTTCTATTTGTAAGCTGGCCTTGTTAAAACAGCCAGAACAGGTTTCATATATACAAATGCATTCCCGGCTCGGATGAAATGTGCAGGCAATGGTAAGCTTGCAGTATTAAAGCTTGAAGGTTGTCCATGTTTTCCATCTCAAAAAAAATGTTTTTCCCTGCCCTGCTTGCCGTTTCCATAGGTGTTGCTTTACCAAGCTTCAGTCATGCTGCCAATCTCAAAATCGGTTTGGCGGCGGATGTCAATTCGCTGGACCCGCATTATTTCAACAGCGGGCCCAATAATGCCATGGCATCGCATTTGTTTGATGCCTTGCTCAGTGTCGATTCCGACGGTCGTATCGCGCCTGGTCTGGCCTTGTCCTGGAAAGCGATCAACCCTACCACCTGGGAATTCAAATTGCGCTACGGCGTGAAGTTTCATGACGGCAGCGAGATGACGGCGGAAGATGTCGTGTTTTCTCTCGACAGACCAGCGCAGATAAAGAATAGTCCCGGTCCCTATACCAGCTTCACCAAGCAGATAGTCGGCAAGCAAATTGTTGATCCCTATACCCTGCGCCTGAAGACAGCAAGGCCCTATGGTCCGCTGCCGCTGGAAATGAGCTCTGTCTTCATCGTTTCAAAAAAAGCCGCACTGCAAGCCAGCACTGAGGATTTCAATAGCGGCAAAGCAGCCATCGGTACCGGCCCCTACAAATTCGCCAGTTTCAAGCGCGGCGATGCCATCACACTGACAAAAAACGACGCTTACTGGGGTGAAAAATCGGCCTGGGATAAAGTCACTTTCCGCATCATCAGCGCAGGGGCACCACGCATGGCAGCCCTGTTGTCTGGCGACGTCGATGCCATAGAAAGCATACCTCCAGCAGATTTGAGCAAGCTGAAAAGCAATCCGAAATTCAAGCTGGAACAAAAGATTTCCTGGCGCACCGTGTTCTGGCAACTTGATCACCAGGCCAGGGTTTCGCCTTACATCACCGACAAGGCTGGCAAACCCCTGGCAAGCAACCCACTGAAAGATATACGCGTGCGCAAGGCCATAGCCAAGGCCATCAATCGCAGCGCATTGACTGACCGCATACTTGAGGGCTTAGCTGTACCGGCTTCCAACCTGGTCGCGCCTGGTGTGTTTGGCTATAACGACAGTTTGAAGGTGGAAGCCTACGACCCGGAAGGCGCAAAAAAATTGCTGGCTGAAGCTGGCTATCCAAATGGCTTTGCCATCACCCTGCATGGGCCGAATAATCGCTATATCAATGATGAGCAGATCGTGCAGACGGTAGCGCAATTCCTGAGCAAGGTGGGGATACAGGCCAAGGTAGAGACACAAGCGCTGGCAGTGTATTTCCCGAAAGCGGCAAAGGGTGATTACAGCATGGCCCTGCTGGGCTGGGGTTCGCTGGCGGGTGATTTTGCGCTGCGCACCGTATTGGGTACCGTCAATGCCGAAAACGGCTGGGGTAGCTGGAACTGGGGCAAATACAGTAATCGTGCGCTGGATGAAGCAATAGAATCATCGCTGGCATCGGTCGAAGCCGACAAGCGCGAAGCCTTTGCCAGGAAGGCAATGGCCACAGCCTTGCAAGACTATGCCGTCATTCCCCTGCATCATCAATATGCCAGTTGGGCATTGCGCAAAGGCTTGCACTACAAGGCCAGGACGGATGAATTTACCTTTGCTCACCAGTTCAAGCCGGACTGATAGCACTTGAAAATCAGACCTTCAATAAGAAATCCCGCGCCATTGCTGACGCGGGATTTTTTTAACTCCGCTTATCTGAACTGGATCAGCACTTAATCCCTGTCTGATCAGGATTTGACAAGCACTCCCTGACATACCGCCTTTTGCGGATCTGTCGCTGGCAGCTTGCTGCAAATGCCATCGAGTTGCGTGCGGGCTTTTTGGTAAGCGAGTTGATGCTTGCCCTCTTTGTTCCAGTCTATGAGTTTTTTACCCATCTTTTCCAGGTAGGCGCGATTGCGCTCATAAAAGGCATTGTCCACTTTCGCCGCTTCGCCAAAAACGCTTTGCACTGCCTTTGCTATCCGGGCATCATCATTCGGTACCAGATCAACCAGATTACTGACGTAGTTGGAACCCCATTGGAGACGGGTAGCCGGACCTTTGGCAGCGTTATACGCCTGTTCATACCAATTTGTTGCGGCCACCTTGTCGCCGCGTTTTTTGGCATTCGAACCCAGGGTGGACATGAAATAATAAGGTGAGTGTGAACGCTTGAGTTCAGCCTTCAGCAAGGTATCAGCGTCATCCAGCAAACCGGCATCACCCAGTGCGTGGGCAGCAGCATTGACGACAGACTGGCGCTCATACGCATCGGTAGTCGCCTGCTCTATTGCGCCTACGCGTTTTTGCACATCTTTTTGCAAAGCTGCTTCTGGCTTGGCACTGTCCAGACTGGCCAGGGCTACCTGGGCACCCACGGCACCCAACCTGTCGGTCTTGGAAATCGTCGCATCATCGGCCAGTTTGACCAGTGCAGCATTCCAGGCATGTACCAGCTTGTTACGGGAATCTGATTTGGCCGCAGTCAGAAATTCAGTTATTTCCGCTGCCCCATTCGACAACAAATCCATATTGTCACGCGCTGTGTTTACATCTGAAATGGCTTTCAGGATTTTCTCGCTGGCCTTCGCCTTGTCTATCGCAGGCACAGCCTGATCGGGCTTGGTGGTAGCTGCTGCATAAATGCCACGCAGATGCAAACGTGTCGCATGCAGACCGGCCGGGCTCAGTTCAGACAATTTCAGCAAAGTCGCGGCCAGGTCTTTGCCGGCCACCAGTTTTTGTTCAGGGTCGTCCCATGAATAATCCGCCAGCAAGCTCCAGTCTTCATTTTTCAAGCTCTTGCCACCAGCCAGCGCCAGCTTCAGGGTGTCTTGCACTGACAGGCTGGTGTTCAAGGCCAGCGTCAATACCTGCAGATACCGTTCAGAATCGACTTCACCCGGCAGGCGGGTGATTTCTGTTCCATCCGGTTTGAACAAAATCATGGTTGGGTAACCACGCACCTTGAATTGCGCCGCAAATTTTTGCGCACCCGGCGTATCACCATCCAGATACACGGGGATGAAATGACGGGATTTGTCGATGAATTCCTGGCGATTGAAGATGGTTGCCTTGACCTGGTTGCAAGGCGGGCACCAGATTGCGCCCCAGTACAGGAACAAGGGTTTGTTACTGGCCTTGGCCTGGGCAAAAGCCGCGTCGACATTATTGTCTTTACGCCAATCAATGCCATTTTGTGCAGCATGCGCGGATGTGGCTGCCTTGGAGTCTGCAGCCAATACCGGCAGGTTTGCCAGGCTTGTAGCCAGCAAAGCCACCATCAGGGAGGGGATCATCTTCATAGGATTAGGCCAAAAATAAATATATCAAGCAAGCAGTGTAACAAAATTAAGCGCCGCTTTGCACCATCAACATGCCGCTCTGCCAGACTGATTATGTGAATGCTTATGCGTTTTATGTTTGCCCAAGGCTGGCCAAGCAGTCTGATATGCTTTTTTCAAGCAAGCAAACAGGAATATCATCGTTCCCAAGGACGGCATTTTTGCGCAAGATACGTCCACCCAATTACAGGCAAATTTCTGAAAAAATACCGGAGTAATCCATGACAAGAATTAAACGTATCCAGCAACTCATCGAAAAACGCCAGCGCCTGCGCCGCAAAAGCATCAGCGTTGTGCTGCTGATTGCCGGCATCGGCCTGTTTGCCGCCTATACCTCGGCACAGGCAGCCAATAGCATCCTGAACGCCTCGTATGACGTCACCAGGGAATTGTTCAAGGATGTCAATCCGGTCTTTGTCGCCGACTGGAAAAAGAAAACCGGCGAAACCGTCAGCGTCAATCAGTCACACGGCGGTTCCAGCAAACAGGCACGCTCTGTCATCGACGGACTGGAAGCTTCAGTCGTTACCATGAATCAGGCAAATGATATTGATATCCTGGCAGACAAGGGCTTGCTTTCGCAAGACTGGGCCAAACTATTCCCAAATAATGCTGCGCCTTTTTACTCCACCATGGTGTTCCTGACACGCAAGGGCAACCCCAAGCACATCGCCAACTGGGATGATCTTGGCAAACCCGGCCTGAAAGTCATCATCCCCAACCCCAAGACATCCGGCAATGGCCGCTACAGCTATCTGGCAGCATGGGGATCCGTAATTAAAAATGGCGGCACCGAAGCACAAGCCCGACAACTGGTGGAAAATGTATTCAAGAATGTGCCGGTGCTTGATGGCGGTGGGCGTGGTGCCACCACTACTTTTACCCAGCGTGAAATCGGTGATGTATTGGTGACGTTTGAAAATGAAGTGCAACTGGCACGGCAGGAATTTGGTGATAACTTTGAAGTGGTGTACCCCAAGATTTCCATCCTGGCAGAATCGCCGGTCGCTGTAGTCGACAAGGTGGCTGACAAACTGGGCACCCGCAAAATCGCCACTGGCTATCTGCAATTCCTGTACACCGAAGCGGGCCAGGACCTGATCGCAAAACATTACCTGCGCCCACGCTCTGAAATCGCAGCGAAAAAATATGCTGCTTCTTTCAAGCCGGTGAGCCTGTTTACCGTGGATGAGGTATTCGGTGGCTGGAAACAGGCGCAGAAAAAACACTTTGATGATGGCGGTGAGTTTGACAGAATTTATGTGAAAAAATAGGTTTGCATTAAACCCACAACAGACGACACGACAGAAATCAATCCAGGCAAAATATCTATCTATGTTTTGCTCATACACCCAGCATGGGGAGATGTTTTCTGTCGTGATAAGTCAGAGACAAAAGAATACAGTGTTTCACTTCATCAACCGGAATTTCATCGTCCTGATGAAAAATAATGGCTCTATTACCTTCGAACTTTAGCTTATCGCTGTAAAGCTCTTTGAATGTATCAACCAGCCTCGTCTGGCAATGAAAATACATGGCGTATTGGTCCGGTGCCGAACTCTTCCAATCCATTCTGACAGTGCTGCCAGTCTTCGCGAGATAACTCGGCTCACCCCATTTCAGGGTTTCTTCCAGCGTGTCAGCCACTTTACATTCCGATGCGGCATCCAAAACCAATTGACGCAGGCACATCAGCTTTTGCCGTATGTGCGGTGGGTAGTTGTTGAATACTTTTGCGACCTGGGGGTTTTTAATTTTATTCATTTCTACCCTCCTCCTCGCTGGCACACCGTGCTGAATGCTTATTGTCGACATATATTATCGAAATAAGCTGAAGAGAAAAGCACACCGCAAAAACAAAAAAGCCTTGATTTCTCAAGGCTTTTTATTCTCTTCAAAAGAGCTTACTGGCGTCCCCAAGGGGATTCGAACCCCTGTACTCACCGTGAAAGGGTGATGTCCTAGGCCTCTAGACGATGGGGACATATTCTG
Organism: Undibacterium sp. Di26W; assembly: GCF_049340265.1. Taxonomy (NCBI): domain Bacteria; kingdom Pseudomonadati; phylum Pseudomonadota; class Betaproteobacteria; order Burkholderiales; family Oxalobacteraceae; genus Undibacterium; species Undibacterium sp. Di26W. Next base: position 118,299 of record NZ_JBMPOR010000007.1, on the reverse strand, counting down.
TCCGTACTGACCTTAACCTGTTGTCCACAATGAACTCAGTGAAGTTGATTGGCGTCCCCAAGGGGATTCGAACCCCTGTACTCACCGTGAAAGGGTGATGTCCTAGGCCTCTAGACGATGGGGACAACAAGTTATGTTCTGCTGCTGAGCATCTTTTGGTGGAGGTAAGCGGGATCGAACCGCTGACCTCTTGCATGCCATGCAAGCGCTCTCCCAGCTGAGCTATACCCCCGACGCTGCAGAACAGAAACGAGATTATAGGGGAAGCTGCATAAGATGTAAAGCCCTACCCCTTACTAAACTGCAATAAGGCTTAAACGCTGCAAAACAACTTCACGGCCAAACAGCTCTATCACGGCATCGATGGATGGGGTTTGCAATTGGCCCGTCAGCAACAGACGCAACGGCATGGCCAGTTGTGGCATCTTCAGCGAAAAGTCAGCCAGGGTTTGCTTCATGGCGGCTGACAGGGCGGCCTTATTCCATTCCACGGTTTTGCACAGTTCGGCATACTGACGCAAGGCTGGCAATACCGCGTCCGTCACATGCTGGGTCAGCAGCGCCGGATCAGCGGCTGGCTGGCGATAAAACAGCATGGCAGCCTGGCCCAGCTCCAGTGTGGTATTGGCACGCTCTTTCAATAGCGCGATGACAGCGTCCAGTGCCGGTGCGCCATCAAATTGCGCCCCGTCTTTCAGCATTTGTGGCTTGATCAAATTGGCCAGGCGCTGATTGTCGGCAGCCTTGATGTAATGGTTATTTACCCAGGCAAGTTTTTCAGGGTTGAACTGGGCGGCAGAACCGGACAAATGATGTAAATCAAACCAGCTGCACATCTGTTCCATGGAAAAGATTTCATCGTCGCCATGGCTCCAGCCCAGACGGGCCAGGTAGTTCAGCATGGCTTCTGGCAGATAACCTTTATCAAGATAATCCATGACGCTGACCGCATCACGGCGCTTCGACAGCTTTTGCCCATCGGTCCCCAAAATCATCGGTACATGGCCGTAATGTGGCAGGGTCGCACCTAGCGCATGCAAGATATTGATCTGGCGCGGTGTGTTATTGACATGGTCGTCACCACGGATAACGTGGGTGATTTGCATATCCCAGTCATCCACAGCGACGCAGAAGTTATACGTAGGCGTGCCATCTGGACGGGCAATGACCAGATCATCCAGTTCACGATTGGCGATGGTGATTTGTCCTTTGACGACATCCGTCCAACTGACTTCACCATCCAGCGGGTTTTTAAAGCGGATAACGGGTTTGCGGTCAGTTGGTATCGCTGGCAGGGTTTTGCCAGCTTCTGGACGCCAGGTACCGTCATAGCGCGGCTTGTCGCCGGCGGCACGCTGACGTTCACGCATGGCTTCTACTTCTTCTGGCGAGGAATAGCAGTGATAAGCAGTACCCTTCACCAGCATGTCGGCCAGCACTTCGCCATAGCGATCCATGCGCTTCATCTGGTAGAACGGGCCTTCATCATGCTGCAGGCCCAGCCAGTTCATGCCATCCAGAATCGCCTGCACGGCTTCCGGGGTGGAACGTTCAAGATCGGTATCTTCAATACGCAGCACAAAAGTGCCGCCAAAGTGACGGGCAAAAGCCCAACTGAACAAGGCAGTGCGGGCACCGCCAACATGAAGATAGCCGGTAGGGCTGGGAGCAAAACGGGTGCGTACAGTCATGAGATCACAAGCATGCATCCCACCGCCAATTGAAGACAGGCAAGCAAGACGCTTTAATGGTTAAAACCAGCATTTTACCGTTTTAACATCGTGGACGGATAGCTTTCAACATTTACCCTGGCGTGACGAGTCTCGCGGTGGCAATGACAGGCTTGCTGCGTGGTAGTATGACGCTGAAAATCAGTCAGTTGTCAGCTTAAGAGTACCTCATCCCCCATGCAAGCCCCACTTCCCGTACGCGATGGCATCGCCCCCAGCTATATCTGGATACCTGAAGGCCATTGGGACAATGTCTTCCGTTTTTTACAAGATTACTTTCCTGATATTGCTGCCAGCACCTGGGAAGCGCGTCTGGCAAAACACGAAATCGTCGATCAGCACGGCACTGTCTTGCATGCAGACAGTAGCGTCAAACGCGGCATGTGTATTTTTTATTACCGCGAGCTGGAACATGAAACCCACATCCCTTTTTATGAAGACATCCTGTTTCAGGATGCGCATTTGCTGGTGGTGGACAAGCCGCATTTCTTGCCTGTGATTCCATCCGGGCGTTTTTTGCAGGAAACCCTGCTGGTCAGGTTGAAGAAAAGCACCGGACTGAAGGATCTGAGCCCCATACACAGGCTGGACCGGGAAACCGCAGGCGTGATGCTGTTTTCACATAACCCGGCAACACGTGGCCAGTATCAATCTTTGTTCCAAAGCAAAAGCATGGCCAAGACTTACCATGCCATTGCTGCCCATTTACCTGAATTGTCGTTCCCGATGCGTCATTGCAGCCGGATGGAAGAAGCCGAAAAGTTTTTCGTCATGCATGAAGCAGAAGGCATGCCCAATTCTGAAACCCTGATCGCCATCAGGGAAAGGCGCGGCGAACATAGCCTTTACCAATTGCAACCTGTGACCGGTAGAAAACATCAATTGCGCCTGCATATGAGCAGCCTGGGCGCGCCCATACTGAACGATGTCTTCTATCCCGTCGCCCTGCCCTGCAAGGCTGATGATTTTTCTGCGCCTTTGCAATTACTGGCCAAGTCCATCTGTTTTGATGACCCGCTTACTGGCGAGCAACGCTATTTTGAAAGTAAAAAATCATTATGAATGCCTACCATAGAGGGCCGCACTGGCAAACGAGTTGACAGCAAGTCTCCAAAGCGGTAATATTGCGGTCTTCGGAGTGTAGCGCAGCCCGGTAGCGCACCTGCTTTGGGAGCAGGGGGTCCAAGGTTCGAATCCTTGTACTCCGACCAGATTCTAGGGATCGTCACAGACGATCCCTTTTATTTCAGTAGATTCAGATTTTGGCTGTATTAAGTGAATCGCCTGAAATAAAAAATGACAGACCAGTTTTTCGGAGTGTAGCGCAGCCCGGTAGCGCACCTGCTTTGGGAGCAGGGGGTCCAAGGTTCGAATCCTTGTACTCCGACCAGTTAAAAAGGATCGTTGATTATTCAACGATCCTTTTTTCTTTTCCGTTTGCTTATTCAGGTTTCAGTTTTGCTTATTCAGGTTTGCTTATTCAGATTTACTTGAACCTGGCCAGCACCCGCAGATCATCCCCTACCTGGCTTACTGCATGAAATCGCAGCATTTTTGCCTGGTCAACATGCGTCAATTCCGGCAAGGCAAACAAGCCTGCTCCATGACCCAAAAGCTTGGGGGCCAGATACAGCAATAATTCATTGACACAGCTTTGCTGCATCAAGGCACCATTCAATTTTGCGCCCGCCTCAACATGCAGTTCATTGATTTGCCTGCTTCCCAGTTCTTGCATCAGGGCAGGCAAATCGACTTGCTGGTTCGAATCTGGCAGGCAGATTACCTCTACCCCCACCTGTTCCAGTTGGGCCTGCTTTTCTGCATGGACCACAGCGCATACCACCAGCGCACCACCTTGCAATACCCTGGCTTGCGGCGAGATGCGTAAGTGCGAATCGACGATGATTTTCTGTGGCTGGCGTGGCATCTCCATGCCACGCACATTCAGTAGGGGATCATCCGCCAGTACGGTGCCTATGCCAGTCAGGATTGCATCTGCCCGCGCCCGCCAGTGATGGCCGTCCTGCCTTGCTGCTGGCCCGGTGATCCATTGGCTTTGGCCATTCGCCAGGGCGGTGATGCCATCCAGGCTGCCGGCAACTTTCACCCTGACCCAGGGTCGCCCGCTTTCCATGCGCTGAAAAAAGCCTATGTTCAATTCGCGCGCCTGCAGGGCGATGTCAGAAAACAGGTCGCATTCCACTGCTACCCCGGCTTCACGCAAGACACTTAAACCGCGCCCCGCCACTTGCGGATTGGCATCCTGCATGGCCGCCACCACGCGTGCGATACCAGCATCGCGCAAGCCGTTTGCACAAGGTGGCGTGCGGCCAAAATGGCTGCATGGCTCCAGCGTTACGTAGGCGGTGGCGCCACGCACATCGTGGCCGTTTGCGGCGGCATCACGCAAGGCCTGCACTTCTGCATGCGCCTGCCCGACGGGCTGGGTCCAGCCCTGCCCCAACACCTGGCCATCGCGCACGATCACACAACCCACCTTGGGGTTGGGTGAAGTTTCTATGGTGGCACGGCCAGCCAGCGCCAGCGCCTGCTGCATGTAAGCATAATCAGTCTGCTGATCCATACCCACTGCTACCTCAGGTATTCTGGATGGTGATGCTGGGGAACTTGCTGGTCATGTCTTTGGCTTTTTCAGCAACCTTGATGGCCAGCTTGCGGGCGATGTCTTTATAGATGCCAGCAATTTGTCCGTCAGGATCAGCCACCACCGTCGGCCTGCCGGAATCGGCCTGCTGACGTATGACCATGGTCAAAGGCAGTCCACCAAGAAAATCGACGCCAAAGTCAGCGCACATTTTCTGACCACCACCTTCACCAAAGATATGTTCGGCATGACCACAATTCGAGCAGATATGGATGCTCATGTTTTCGACGATACCCAAAATAGGGATGCCAACTTTTTCAAACATCTTCAAACCCTTGCGCGCATCCAGCAAGGCGATGTCTTGCGGCGTGGTGACAATGACAGCGCCGGTCACCGGCACTTTTTGCGACAGGGTTAATTGCACATCACCTGTGCCTGGCGGCATATCGACGATCAGATAATCCAGGTCACGCCAATTGGTTTGTTCCAGCAATTGTTGCAGGGCCTGGGTGACGATGGGGCCACGCCAGACCATGGGTTCGTCCGGGTCTATCATGAAACCGATGGACGATACCTGCAAGCCATGATTTTCCAGCGGCTCCATGGTTTTGCCATCGATCGTTTCAGGGCGGCCAGAAATGCCCATCATCATCGGCTGCGAAGGGCCATAAATATCCGCATCCAGAATACCCACAGCAGCACCTTCAGCAGCCAGGGCCAGTGCCAGGTTGACAGCGGTTGTTGATTTACCTACCCCCCCCTTGCCAGAGGCAATGGCAATAATATTCTTCACATTGGGCATCAGCTTGATACCGCGCTGCACGGAATGGGCGACGATTTTTGAAGTCACATTGACTGTGACCTTGCCCACGCCAGGCAATGCGGTAACGGCTGCAACAACGGCAGCACGTATCAATTCAAACTGGCTTTTGGCTGGGTAGCCCAGTTCGACATCGAGGCTGACATCGGAGCCTTCAATCTTGATATTTTTTGCAGATTTGCTCGCAATCAGGTCTTTATTCGTGTTCGGGTCTATCACTTTTGCCAATGCGGCTTTCAGATCTTCAACTGTAATACTCATGCAATTCTCCATAGATATCCCGCAAGTCTAGCGCAAATTGCCTTGCTAGCCGACTATAGCCTTGTTGTAAGTGGGCATATTGAACCGGCGCAAGCTTCCCCGCAGAGCCAAGTTCAAGCATAATGGTTTCGCTATTGTTTTGTTTTTTCACAAGAAAATCAGGAGACATTGATGCAAGCACAGACCGTACACCCTTCCCGCAACAAGTTCTGCCTGTTGTTATCTGCCCTGGGATTGCTCAGTTATTCCCTGACTGCCCATGCTGGCCTGCTGGTAGGACACCTGACCGACAAGAATGCACAATCGGTCGCCAATGCGGTCCTGTTTGCGACACCACTGGACACCCCCATGCCTGCCAAAAAGGCTGGCGACACCAGCATCGTGGCGCAAGAAAACTATGCATTCAGCCCTTACCTGACAGTAGTACGCAACGGTAGCCTGATACGTTTCCCCAACAAGGATACTCACGAGCATCACCTGAAATCATTTTCACCGGCAAAAACCTTCGAGTTGCGCGTAAATAGCAAAAAAGAAGAACCCGCCCCGATTCTTTTCGACAAAGCCGGAGAAGTGGCGCTGGTTTGTCATTTCCACGACTGGATGCGAGGTTTTATCTATGTCGTCGATACACCGTATTTCGCCAAGACGGATGCGTCAGGTAGTGCTGTCATCAACAATTTGCCGGCGGGCAAATATGAAGTCAAGGCCTGGGCACCGAATATGCTGGGCGAGCCCATGACGCAAACCGTGCAAGTGGCCAGCGACGGGCCCAGCAATATCAAGTTCCAGTTTAATTTCGTCCCCAAGGCACCACCGGCACCACGTAACCTGAGCAAGGGTGCAGCGCCTTTCGGTTACGATTAGCCCCCCCTGCATCATAATCAGCTATCACTGATAGTCCATCATCAGCCCGTGGGCTGATGATCAGGGCGCCTGCATATTCTGCTCATAATTCAACACGGTAAATTCAGCCGGCATGATCAGGGCCACCATCACTGACACACGCATAATGCCTTGCAATATGTCGTCAGCTGTCATGCTGCTGCCCATACCGACATTGACGCTGAACGCTTCGCCAGGTATGGATCCCACCAGACAACCCGCCTTCCATTGCGCAGTCAGGAAACTGTTGAGGCTGGCGGTCACTGTAGACCAGGTCTGACCGTCATTTGCCTGAAACGCATAGGATTGCAATGCACTTTTGATGGATTTGTTCAGCATGTTGGCAGTACGCCTGGTATTGATATAACGCCAGTCATCACTATTGCCAGCCATGGTACGTGCACCCCAAACCAGCATGCCGTAATTCGGGAAAACACGAATCGCATTCACTGCCAGACCATTCTGCGGCTGGTTGATTGCCTCTTGTTGTTTATCATCCAGCATGACAGCAGGCGACACCGCATTGATGATGGATGTATTCGCCGGTGCGTAAAATACACCACTGGTATTATCATTCCGGGTATACACACCCGCCATGGCAGATGAAGGTGGCAACAGGTTGACACTGCTCGCCAGGTTTTGCATGGTTTGCCGGTACAAAGGTGACGCCGCCTGCATGCCCTGATGGCGCTGCCTGACCGTAGCCGTATCAGCAGCCTGTGGCAAGACATTGACCAGGGTAGTCAGGTATGTCTGCAATTTATCTGCAGGCTGGCCTGCAAACAGCACCTGCGCTTCGGCAGTCAGGTCAGCGCTGAATTGCGGCACGCTGGCAGCCGATATCCAGCTATAGTCAATTGCACTGACACTCACCACATTGGTGTTGAGCCACGGGTAGTAACTGACACCATACTGGTTAAAGTCTTCACCCAGGCCTGCAATTTTATAAAACCCGCCATTGCCGGTGCCACCCGTGATCGGGTCTTTGCTACTGCCGTCAGAGGGTAAATAACCGTTCAGTACATCCAGGATATACACCAGATTCTGGGCTTCATTGCATACTCTCAAGGCGGTCTGTGAAACACTCACCCAGTCATCCAGCGTCAGGCTCACGGCATCCGGCAGGATCAAGGTATCCGGTCCGAAAAAGTCACGCAGCACAGGCAGCCCGGCCAGCGCAGTGGTATACGCATCTTTTGAAAAGACACCGCCATTACTGACCACCTCTGCATAGGTGCCCAGGGAAAGGATGTAGCAGTCACCGCCGCCATTGCTGAAAAACATCTGCAAGCCCGGATACAACAAGAAGGCTGGCGTTGCCGCATTCGCTACATAAGGCGGAAAAGCCTGGGACTGACTGACATAGTCATAGTCCACCTGTGCCGCCCCACCAAAGATGCGCTGATAATCTTCCAGCGAGGTAATCGGAATCGCCTGACCCACGACATTCTTTCCATCCGCACTGGCAGTCTGTGTGTAGCCAATAAATAAAGGAATACCGGTGGCAGCCCGCACCACGTTGCCGGCAAAACTGCCCGATTCAGTGATAAACACACCTGGTGTGGTTTCTTGTATTGACATGAATCGCTACTCCGGTAAGCAATGTCGTATTTGCATAGGTAAAAAACAATCTGATTTAATCACAAAACGCGGCATCTTTCTGAACTGATTGACAAGTATTAATGGAATAAATCAGCCTTGAATGCGTGATTGATGGGCTGCAAGCCAAGACTGCATACCCAAAGAGGCTGGCGTGACACTGCGACTTCTCTCCCACATCTTCATGTGCTCAATTTTTAACAAAATAATGATTGATATTTCAAAATGACAGCGCTACCATTGAAAGTGACAGCCGAATTATTTGGCGATCTTTTTCAGGTAACAGGAACCCATGATGTCAATTGAACATTCTCCCCTCGCTTATGGTGATACTCCCCGCATCGTTGATATGCGCGTCGTGCCGGTTGCTGGTCGTGACAGCATGTTGCTCAATCTGAGTGGTGCACACGGTCCTTATTTCACCCGCAATATTGTGATCCTGACCGATAGCGCTGGCCGCACCGGCGTCGGCGAGGTGCCGGGCGGTGAAAAGATACGACAAACGCTGGAAGATGCGCGCGGCCTGCTGATCGGCAAACCCGTAGGCCAGTACAATGCCATCCTGAACCAGGCACGCACCGCCTTTGCCGACCGCGATGCTGGCGGTCGTGGCTTGCAGACTTTTGACCTGCGCATTGCGGTGCATGCCGTCACGGCGCTGGAGGCAGCCTTGCTTGATCTGATGGGCCAGTTTCTCGGTGTGCCGGTAGCGGCCTTGCTGGGTGAAGGGCAGCAGCGCAACGCGGTCGAGATGCTGGGCTATCTGTTCTATATCGGCGACAGTAAAGTGACCGACCTGCCCTATGCAAGCACACCTGTTGATGCCGAAGACGACTGGGCACGCCTGCGCCACCAGGCAGCCCTGACGCCAGAAGCCATCGTGCGTCTGGCCGAGGCCACCTATCAGCGTTACGGCTTCAACGATTTCAAATTGAAAGGCGGCGTGTTCCGCGGTGAAGCAGAAATGGAAGCAGTGACGGCACTGGCCGAGCGCTTTCCTGATGCACGTATCACACTCGACCCGAACGGTGGCTGGCTGCTGAAAGACGCCATCCGTCTGTGTCGCGACAAGCATGATGTGCTGGCCTATGCAGAAGACCCTTGCGGTGCAGAGAATGGCTATTCAGGGCGTGAGGTGATGGCAGAATTTCGCCGTGCCACCGGCTTGCTGACAGCCACCAACATGATCGCCACCGACTGGCGTGAAATGCGCCACGCGATTGCCCTGCAGTCGGTTGATATCCCACTGGCGGACCCACATTTCTGGACTATGCAAGGCTCGGTACGGGTGGCGCAGATGTGTCATGAATGGGACCTGACCTGGGGCTCGCATTCGAATAATCACTTCGATATCTCGCTTGCCATGTTCACCCATGTGGCTGCCGCAGCACCTGGCAAAATCACGGCGATTGATACCCACTGGATCTGGCAGGACGGCCAGTTCCTGACCAAAAACCCCTTGCAAATCAAGGGGGGCATGGTGCAGGTGCCAGACAAGCCCGGCCTGGGCATAGAGCTTGATCTGGATGCCGTAGAGGCGGCACATCAACTCTACCTGGGCATGGGACTGGGGGCACGTGACGATGCGGTTGCCATGCAATATCTGATACCGGGCTGGAAATTCAATAACAAAATGCCTTGCCTGGTCAGATAAAAAAAATAATCATCTAGGAGACAGCAAGTATGAATACCGTAACAACAACGGCCCCTATGGCCGCGCCCGCTCCCAGTTTACTGGATAGCGCAGTCAGCAAAGTCAAATGGCGCATCCTGCCACTGTTCGTGGTGATGTTCATCGCCAATTACATCGACCGCGTCAACATTGGTTTTGTGCGCAGCCATCTGGAAAAAGACCTGGGCATTGGTGCCGCCGCTTTTGGCTTTGGTGCCGGTATCTTTTTCCTGGCTTATGCCCTGTTTGAAGTGCCTTCCAATATTCTGCAACAGCGCTTCGGTGCCAAAGCCTGGCTGACGCGCATCATGGCGAGTTGGGGCGTAGTTGCCACTGGCATGGCTTTTGTGCAGGGTGAAGCCTCGTTCTATGTGATGCGCTTCCTGCTTGGGGTGGCCGAAGCGGGCTTCTTTCCGGGTGCAGTCTACTATTTCACGCAATGGCTGCCAAACCGTGAACGCGGCAAGGCAATGGCAATTTTCCTCAGTGGTTCGGCGCTGGCATCGGTACTGTCTGGCCCGCTGTCAGGCGCGCTGTTGCAGATTGAAGGCGGTGGTTTCCATGGCTGGCAATGGATGTTTATGATTGAGGGGCTGGCATCCATCGCGCTCTGCTTCGTTGTCTGGTTTTGCCTGGATTCCCATCCGCGTGACGCCAAATGGCTGACTGATGAAGAGCGGAACGAACTTACCGCCGTCATCGCTGCCGAACAAAAAGAGCGCGACGCCAACAAGCCCGGGCATGTCAGTTCGTTCAGCCTGTTGCGCGACAGCCGTATTGCCTTGTTCTGCTTCATCTATTTTGCGATCCAGTTGACGATCTACGGTGCCACTTTCTGGCTACCCAGCATCATCAAAAAGATGGGGCACTTCAGTGATTTCCAGGTTGGCCTGTTCAACTCCATACCCTGGCTGATTTCGATTGCTGCCATGTATATGTTTGCCGCACTGGCCCTGCGCTTCAGGCATCAGCAGATGTGGGTGGCCATTGCCTTGACTATCGCTGCCTGTGGCATGCTGGCATCCACCGTGGGTGGCCCGGTGTTTGCGTTTGTCGCGATCTGCTTTGCCGGCATAGGCTTCAAGGCGGCATCATCACTTTTCTGGCCGATACCACAAGCGTATCTGGACAGCCGCATTGCCGCTGCCGTGATCGCACTGATCAATTCGCTGGGTAATCTGGGTGGATTCGTGGCACCTGCCACCTTCGGCTTCCTGGAACAAAGAACCGGCTCCATCCAGGGAGGCCTGTATGGACTGGCAGCTGCTTCCATGCTGGCAGCAGCACTGGTTTTCCTGACGCGCAAATCGAAAACTGGTACTTGAACACTCTGTACCACACCCCGCCTGTGCGGGCGTGTGGCAAATCAGTTATTGAATGGAGACCCCGGCGCAGACAGGAAAGCACGTCCTCCGCCGTTGAAGTGCCCCCACCCCCGTAAAGGTATTCCACGACCAAAGCGCTGTGATCAGGCATTTTCAATATTCTTTTATTTCTGTCTTGACTGAAATAAAAGAATTAACTACACTGTGTTCATGGAACTTACACCCGTCAAACAAAAATTTATCCTGCACTGGGGCGAAATGGGCACCTTATGGGGTGTCAATCGCACGGTCAGCCAGATTCATGCCCTGCTGTATATCGTGGGTTGCCCCATGCAGGCGGAAGAAATTGCTGACACGCTGGGGGTGGCAAGGTCGAATGTATCGAATTCGCTGAAAGAGCTGCAAAACTGGAAGTTAGTGAAACTGGCCCATGTCATGGGTGACCGCCGGGCGCATTATGAAACTTCACTGGATGTCTGGGAATTGTTTCGCACCGTCGTACGTGAACGTAAGGAAAGGGAATTCAACCCCACCATCACGACCCTGCAACAATGCCTGGACAGCCCGGATCTGGATAAGGAAGACAAGGCAACGCAACTACGCATCGCCGAAACCCTGGCCCTGATGAAGACGGTCACCACCTGGACAGATGAAATGTTGCGACTGGAACCGAATACCCTGATGAAGCTGTTGAAGATGGGGGCAGCAGTACAAAAATTTGTACGTGGGGATGAGAAGTAAGCATTGCCAAGATAGTTGAAAAATTGTAGGCAAGTTGTAGAAAAGTTGTAAAAACGAAGCACAAAGAAAAAATGCCTGGGCATTTTTTTTGAAGGTTAATTTCTGTTTTGACAGAAATGTCAGAAATAAAAATCAAACTACTGAAAACCCAAAAAAACATCCATATGAACGATTATCCATTAACCCTGCTGTATGACGCATCCTGCCCCCTCTGCAACCTGGAAATGGCGAACCTGCGTGAACGCGATCATCTGAACAGATTGATTTTTATCGATGCATCAGCCCCCGGTTTTGATGCCAGTAAATATGGCCTGACACTCAGAGAAATCATGCGTGCAATCCACGGTATCAGGCCCGATGGCAGTATCGTGACCGGGGTGGAAACCATCCATCTGGCATACAAGGCGGCAGGCCTGGGTTGGCTGACGGCAGCGATGAACTTGCCTTTGCTAAAACCCGTCTGCAATTGGGTTTATAGACATTTTGCGAGCAATCGCCATCATGTATCTGCGATACTGGCGGATGCCATCATACGCATTGCTGCCAAACGGGCAGAAAAACGCACCAGGGCTTGTAAAAGCGGTCAATGCACATTTAAATAAATCGAAATCATGAAAATTCTTATTTGCGGTGCGCAAGGTTTTATCGGTCGCCATATCAGCCTGGCCTTGCAAAAGGCAGGACATGAAGTCTGCCACGGCGTGCGTCGTCCAAAGCCTGAAACTGGTACTGGCCCCGTTGAAATCGTCATCGATTATGCGCACGATACCGACCCGGCTATATGGGAAACACGACTGCGCCAACTTGGGCAAATCGATGTTGTCATCAATGCCGTGGGCATACTGAATGAAACTGATGGATTGCGCTTTGATGCCGTACATCGTGATGCACCAATAGCCCTGTTCAGGGCAGCAGCCAAATGTGGCGTGAAATCGGTTGTGCAAATCTCGGCACTGGGTGGCAGACAAGAAGCAGAGCATCCTGAAATCATGACTGGATATATGCGAAGCAAACGCGCTGCCGACAGCATGTTGATGGATAGCGGCCTGACTTATCTGGTCTTGCGCCCTTCCCTGGTGGTTGGTGTGGATGGCGGCAGTAGTCAATTCTTCCGCATGCTGGCCAGCTTGCCTGTACTGGGTTTGCCTGGCCGTGGTGAACAGCAAGTGCAACCTGTCCATATGGACGACTTGTGCAGCGCCATCAATATCTGGCTGGCGAATGAAAACCGTTCAAATCAGGTATTGAATGCAGTTGGCCCGCAAGCCATGTCTTACCGGCGCATGCTGGAAATTTATCGGCAGACCATGGGTATGCCAGCGCAAACCATGTTCTCCATCCCCATGTCTGTGATGCGCGTGACTGCACGTCTGGCGACACTCTTGCCGCAAAAGACGCTGGCACCAGACAGTTTGAATATGCTGGAGCAAGACAATGTCGCAGACGCGCAGCCATTTGCAGCGCATCTGCACAGGCCGGCCCAATCACATGAAGACTGGTTTGCCGGTATACCAGCACATATGCTGGCCAGTACAGCGATTGCCAGCTGGAGTTTGCCACTGTTTCGCTATATCCTGGCGCTGGTCTGGTTTGTCACCGCTGCGCTGTCGTTCGGCATATATCCAGTTGCAGGCAGTCTGGCCTTGTTGCAGCCTTTGGGTCTCAGTGGTGCGCCTGCCATGTTCATGCTGATGGCAGCGTCCAGCCTGGATTTATGCCTGGGTCTGGCGACGCTGTTCTGGCCAAGACGCATTTTGTGGTTAATGCAAATTGCCCTGATCGTCGGCTACAGTTGCGTCATCGCGCTCTATTCACCTGAATATTATTTACATCCATTTGGACCGGTATTGAAAAACCTGCCCATCCTGGCCTTGCTCGCTTTTTTATTTGCTCATCAAAGAGACTCACAATGAACACCTATCTCTTACTCAAAACCCTGCATATCCTGTCTTCTGTTTTATTGGTTGGTACTGGTTTTGGTTCAGCCTTTTATATGTTCTTTACCAATCGCAGCAGACAATTCAAGGCGCAAGTGGTGGTTGCCCGCCTGGTGGTATTGGCTGACTGGTGCTTTACCACGCCAGCCGTGATTATCCAGCCACTGACTGGCTTTGCCATGGTGTATATGGCAGGCTGGCCATTTAGCACGCCCTGGGTCATGTGGTCCTTCGCCCTGTACCTGTTTGCTGGTGCCTGCTGGTTGCCCGTGGTCTGGCTGCAAATACGCATGAAAGCCATGCTGGAAATCGCCGATGCAAATAACACCAGCCTGCCAGATGTGTTCTGGCGTTATTCCAGATATTGGGAATGGCTGGGCTACCCTGCCTTCATTGCCATGGTAGGCGTGTATTTCCTGATGGTGAACAAACCCGTTTTTTGAAGCACGCCAGCAGGTCAGTGATAAAATCAGGCTATGGAAAAAAAACCTGTTACTCCCCTGCCTGCCGCTGAAGCACCCTCCACCAGCCCTGTCCGCAGCCGCCGCAAAAGCGGGGGCCTGACGCTGAGCGATGTCGCCAGGATTGCCGACGTCGCCCCCATCACCGCATCACGCGCATTGAAATCGCCCGACCTGGTCTCACCTGCGGTTTTGCAAAGGGTGAGAGATGCCGTGGAAAAAACCGGTTATGTACCCAATTTGCTGGCCGGTGGACTGGCTTCCACCAAGAGCAAGCTGGTCGCAGCCGTGGTCCCCACCATCACCGGCGCGGTTTTTCTGGAGATGGTGCAGTCTTTGACAGCCAGCCTGGCCGCCTCTGGATACCAGCTCATGCTGGGGCAATCCGGCTATGAAAATTCGCGCGAAGATGCCTTGCTGGAAGCAATTATCGGGCGCAGGCCGGATGGCGTCGTCTTGACCGGCATCATGCGATCTGCACTGGCCAAACGGCGCCTGCAGGTCAGCGGCATACCTGTGGTCGAAACCTGGGATCTGACATCGACGCCCGTCGATATGCTGGTTGGTTTTTCTCATGAAAAAATCGGCGTTGCAGTCGCCGAATTTCTCCATGCACGCGGACGCCGCAAGGTTGCCACCATCAGCGCCAATGATGACCGGGCGGTACGCCGCAACAAAGCATTTTCTGATACGGCACTAAGCCTGGGGATGCTGGATGCTGACAGCCCGGAGGTTCCTACCTGTATCGTACCGGCACCCACTACGCTGGGCAGCGGGCGCAGTGGCTTGCGCAGCCTGCTGCTGGATCATCCCAACATTGATGCCATATTTTGCAGCTCAGACATGCTGGCGCTGGGTGTCTTGACCGAAGCACAGGCGATGGGTATTGCCGTGCCTGAAAAACTGGCCGTGATCGGGCTGGGTGACCTGAGTTTTTCATGCGACCTGAACCCGGCACTGACAACGGTAAGAATTGATGGCAGCGCCATCGGTGCCATCGCTGCAGATTTCATTATTCAGCGCGCCGAAGGAAAAGTGATCAGCGACCCGATACGCGATATCGGGTTTTCCATCATAGAACGGGACAGCACCTGATCTGATTCTGCTTGAGCAATCAGATCAGCTGCAACTATCCACTACTGCTATCCGCTATTGCGATCAAATACGGTTACTTCAATGTAGCGCCTCATAAAATTCAACCTCGATAATCGACAGCGCAGCCTTGGCAACCACCTTGGCACCTGTATCCGTATTATTCTGGTTCGCAACTTCCTGCATGGCGAATGCCTTGTCACTGTCTGAGGCCATGCCAGTCAATTCCACTTTGACGACACGTCCCTGCACAGGTTTCAAAGGCAGAGTGACATAACCCAGGCTCTTGGGCGTCAATCCTTCATACACCAGCTTGCCATCGACGCTGATGCGTATCGGGTAACTGCGCTCACGCCAGCCTGTGAATTTGAAAACAGCTTCATTCAAGGTGGCAGGACGCGCCAGTTCATACGCTATCCATGCTTCACCTGGCACGCTGCTGCTATGCCAGGCGGTGATTTCATCGTCATCATAAGACTTGGCTGCAGCATCGACATTGCTGCCCGCTGTTACCGCTGCAATATCCATCGCCAGGCGAGAGGGTTTGAATGAAGCCGTAGCGGGTGTCGGGCCACGTCCCAGATACGAAGGCAATTGCGCGCTGGCCAGTTGCGTGCCCAGACCAGCATCCACTTTCACCGGTTTTGAGCTGATGTCCAGGCTTGCTGATTTCAAGCCGGCAGCGGTGGCTGTCAGGTGTATTTTCCCTGCCTTGGTCGTGCTGCGCAACAGGACGCGATTGACACCACCCTCCACCGGCAGGCTGGGGGACAAGATGTAATTATTCTCACCCTGGGCAATACCGCCACGCCATTCTGCCGGGCCATCCAGTTTGAAATCAACCAGGTTCAATGCGGTAGGATTGCGCTGGCCGTTTGCATCAACGACTTCGACTTCTACCAGTGCCAGATCGGCCCCGTCTGCACGCCAGCCGCCTGGTGCAGACTTGACATTCAGGCGCAAGGCAGCTGGCTCACCCGCTGTTTTCAGCACTGTTTCACAAAGCTTCTTACCGTCTGCAGCATAACCGACAGCACGCAATTCACCGGCCTGCCAGTTCACATCCTTGAAGCTGAACAGGAAGCGCGCACTCTGTTCACCCTTGCCCAGGGATTTGCCATTCAAGAACAGCTCCACTGCATCTGCACTGGACACCACCGTTACCGGTTTGCTCGTCGCCGGCGTGTAATTCCAGTGGCCGATGATATGTATGCGCGGTTGTTCTATATCCACCCAGCCATCCCAGATGACCTGATGCGCATAAAAGCCGTCTTTGGGTATACGCATGGCATCCACCTCGCCACTGCGGCGATAATTTTCTGCACCGCGGTGATGGGTATTGGTATCAGAGAAAACGATGTTGACGCCGCCGCTACTGACCCGTTTGCCGGTACCCGGACGTTCACGCCAATAGTCATACCAGCGCTGTACATCTTCTATGGCGTGGGAATCCTGGTTGCGGTTATAGATACTGGCATCCTGCCCCTTATGCAGGGGGCCATCACCATCCTTGTGATACGGCGCAGTATAGTTATCCCAGTATTTGCGCAAGCCTTCATCACGCGAATATTCCATCGCCCAGAATGGCAGTCTGGCGCTCTTGTTAATGTAGAGCATTTCACCACCGTATTCAGATACCTGGCTATTCAGCATTTCCCGGCTGCCGGCGGCGCGTCCGCCATGTGGATCATATCGGTCACGTATGGCTTTCATCTCGCGCATATGGGCTTCACTGATGCCCTTGTTGCCGGATTCATAGAACAGGATACTGGGGTTGTTACGGTTATAAATGACGGCATCCCGCATCAGCAATACCCTTTGTTCCCAGCGACGGCCATCGACATCGGCTTCAGAATCACCTGCTGGCATGGCTTGTATCAAGCCTACCCGGTCAGCAGATTCCACATCCTGCTTCCATGGTGTCACATGCATCCAGCGCACCAGGTTGCCATTGCTTTCCACCATCAGCCGGTTGCTGTAGTCGCTTAACCAGGGTGGTACCGACATGCCGACAGCCGGCCATTCATTCGAGGTGCGTTGCGCGTAGCCATGCATTTGCAGCACACGGTCATTCAATTTGATCATGCCATTCGCAAATTCAGTCTTGCGAAACCCGGTGCGGGTATGTACGGTATCCACCGCACGGCCATTCACTTTCAGGGTCGTGCTGACATCGTACAGATAACCATAACCCCAGCTCCAGAAATTCAGCTTGGCTACCCGTGCATTGGCTTTCACTATCGCTGTCTGGCCAGCGGCGATGGTTTGTGCCGGGCTGGCAAATGTGGCGACCTTCTTGCCATCCAGATCAGTGATATCGACTTCATAGACCACGCTGCTGGCGGCCGCCGTTTCATTCCTGACCTGGGATTCGGCAGTAATCGTGGCTGCCTTGCCAGCCACATCAAAATCTTGCGCATACACATAAGTACCCGTAGTACCCAGATTGGAATACAGTGGCAGGGTCTGGTACAGACGACCGCTCAGATGCAGACGGATATTCTTGGGGATGCCACCATAATTCGCATTGAAACTATTGCTGGACCATTGATAGCGCTGGTTGGTGGCTTTTTCGCGGTATTCCCAGGCATTGTCGGTGCGCACAGCAATCGTGTTTTCACCCGCAGTCACGACTTCACTGATATCCACACCAAAGGCCATGACACCATTTTCATGCAAGGCAACCGATTTGCCATTCACAAAAACTTCTGCTGCCTGGCGTACCCCTTCAAATTCGAGAAACACCTTGCCGGACACGACACCCGCCGGCAAACTGAAGCGCTTGCGATACCAGGCAATACCGGTGGACAGGTCCACGATATCCTTTTTAAAAGCATCGTCTTCATTCCAGGCACGTGGCAGAGTGACCATTTTCCAACTGGCGTCATCAAATGCAGGATTCGCCGCACCGGAAGCATCACCAACAAATAATTTCCAGCCGGGATTGAAGTCATAGATACTGCGGGCAGGCGCAGCGACTGCCTGTGCAGCCATTGCAACATCTGAGCACAAGCCCACAGACAGGCCTGCGAGCAGAAATAATAAGCCACTGAAAAGTGGTCGTAATGATCGTTCAGTTTGCATGGAATACACCCACATAAATGATTAAAATCCGGGAAATCGCCCGTACTAAGCATGAAGCCGGGATCGGCCTTTCATGCAAGTTATTTGCTCAAGCTTCCAGAAATCCGTACGGTCAAACCGGAAAAGCAAACTCTTGCACTGACGCTGCGTAACGACATAAAACATAAGACATGAGACATAAAGCGGGCACAAGTCACGCCATAACTGACGCACGCAATGCAGCGACCAAGTTTTTTCAACAAGAAAAATTTACAACCGACGCCCTCTGTACTGACGCTAAAATGGTAGCGCTATCAGTAAGGCGCGTCAAGCAAAACTGCTGGCAATACAACTTATCAGCTAAGCGCATTTCTGCTGGCTCCTGCTATGAAATAGAGTCAAAAATGGAATGATTTCCTGATTAATCATTGCAATGATTATTTTCTTGTTCGAAGGTGTTGAAGTAATGCCAATGCTACAAACTGTCACCACTGAGGTACGGAGGGAAAAACCAGGATGAAGGTGAATTCACCCCGGTCATTGCGGAAGGCAAGCAGGCAGCGTCGCTAAAACCGATGAAAGATGCGGAGGCGAGCAGACATCAGGCCAGCAATGTCAGTCCGATGCCGGCGGCGGCTCTACACAAAAAATCAAATACCCTTCGCCTGGCGCGCTACCTGCACCATCTCATGGACATCATTCGTCATGACGGCGAGAAAGGCCAGCAAGATCAGGTAGTAAGCTGCATAGGTGAAACGCACCTGGGCAGACATGTTGTAGTAAATCTTGTTTTCTTCCGCCTCTGGATCATATTTCCAGGCCCGCCATAATTGGGGCCACGCCATGAAACCGATAATGATCAGCATGGGACTGGGGCGGTAGAAAAACAGCGCCAGCAAGACAGGGACGCCAACGAACCAGATGCGTGGTGTCAACACTGCGGTAATACGCCCGC
Source organism: Undibacterium sp. Di26W (assembly GCF_049340265.1). Taxonomy (NCBI): domain Bacteria; kingdom Pseudomonadati; phylum Pseudomonadota; class Betaproteobacteria; order Burkholderiales; family Oxalobacteraceae; genus Undibacterium; species Undibacterium sp. Di26W. The sequence goes on along the minus strand of NZ_JBMPOR010000007.1, from coordinate 99,156 downwards.
CATCAAATGGCGACAGCGGTATCATATTAAACAAATTCAAAAAGAAGCCTGAATACGATACTGCCATCAATAAATCACTATCGAAATTACGCGCCAGAAAATAACACAGCAGGGATGCGACAGTGCCGGCCAAGGGGCCGCCAAGGCCAATATAGGCCTCGGTTTCGGCATCGTGCGGCAGGTCTTTCAATTCGACCCAGGCCCCCAGAAATGGGATAAAGGTAGGCAAACCCACATCCAGCCCACGCTGGCGTGCCGCAATGAAATGTCCCATTTCATGCACAAACATGAGCAAGACAAATCCCACTGCATACCACCAGCCGAATATCCAGGCGTAAAAAAAGATGGAAATAATCATGGTGCCACCCGAAGTCAGCAACTTGGCAAACTTGGCACCGGAAAACAGCAAAAAAAGCAATTTGATCATTTCTTACTTCATCCTCTCTTTTTTATCACATGATAAGACTGTGCCCAGGCTCAGGCTTTATTACGTCCAAACAACTTACCTACCAAGGCCCCCAAGCCTACCACTGCAACCAGTACCAATTTGATGGACTTGGCGAAAAAAGCAGCAATAATGGCAAGCAAACCCAATTTCTTCACTGCGACACCGGCAACCAGCGCTGCCAGTCCATATTCAGCCACTTTATCGGTGCTGGCATTAAAATCGCTATAGCGCTTGCCATCTAAAAACTGAAGTTGTCCCAGCAAATTTTTTGCTATGGATTTTTGTTGCGGTAATTCGTTCAAGGCTGTCACCAGATTCATGCTGATATAACCTTCGCGACCCAGTGCATAGGTATTGTAATTGACACCCTGCTTATCGTTGCCGTCCTGCTTACCCTTGGTGATCGCTGACCATACCAGCCTGTGCGTTGGGGCTTCATAATTTGGTTTTTCGGCCCAACCAACCAGCTCCAATTCCCGGATACCGCGTTGACGGCGATCCTTATTCCCCTCTTCAGTGCCATCCTTTAAACTTTTCAGCAAATCGTCGGCATTCCAGTCCCTGGCATCATCATCTTTGATATAGCCTGATTTTTGATAACGTGTGACGATCATCCAATGCCCTTCTTCCGGGAAGATGGCACCAAGCAAGCTGGGGTCGGAAGAATTGCCCATGGCACGCATGATGCGTCCGGCCTCAGGCATGGGAATGAATACCTGACCTGCAGGCAGTTTCAATACAGCCTGGTCTATCATTTTGATTTCTGCAGGGCCTTGCTGCATCACTTTTTTTGCCTCGTCAAATGCGGCTTTGACTTCCGCATCAGCCGCTGCATTTTGCGAGTAAGCAAAATGGCTAAAAATTGTGACAACAAAGCCCGCAACAAAGCTCAGTACCCACTTTAAAAACTGCCTGGCAATCATATTCCTCTCCCTCTAAATGTATCATTTGATGAGCAATATACCGTCGAGGCATTTGCTGATCATTTATTGTTGAACACTACTAATCCATGATTTTTGTGTGGATTTATACACACTTAATTTTCATAAAATTACTCATAATGCCTTGAAAACTGGGCTAAATCAAATCCATACTCGGGTGTTAGAAGTTAAAATAGCACCCTCAGCTAAAGCGCTCACACACACAAATAAGCTGCCTGCTCTCTTGATAGCGGGCACAAGCAAAATCATGACACTCTCCACCAGCAATCCAGCCACAAGCACAGAAAACGCCATGGAGATATTGCCTGCGACCGCCGTAGCATTGGCAGAACAACATTTGCGCGACATCCTGCAACTTGCGTTTGAACATACGGATAAACATCAGGCCATTGTTGTTTATGACAAATGCTGCCCGTTGGCAGTGGCACTGACCAGCGCCTATCGCGCTTGCCTGCCCGATGCGCGCTTTATAGATTTTGATGTCGAAACACCTGAACTCATTTTGGTGACCTTGAATGCCTTACAGGCGTCTGATCTCGCAGTGCTGGTGCAGTCCACTAATTTTCGCCTTGAAGCCTACAGGTTGCGTGTGGAATTATTCAAGCGCGGCTTGAAAGTCATCGAACATCCCCATCTGGCACGTATGGAAGGCGATGAAGCTCTGTATTACATCGAATCGCTGGCTTACGATGCCAGCTACTACCGGGATATCGGTAACGCGCTCAAACAAAAAATCGACCATGCCAGTGCTGGCGTCGTTGATAGTGGCGGGGCTGAGTTGATCTTCAGCGGCCGCTTTGAACCAGCCAAACTGAATGTCGGTGATTATCGCGAGATGAAAAATATAGGTGGGCAATTCCCTATCGGTGAAGTGTTTACCGAATCCATCGCGCTGGAAGATGTGTATGGTCAGGTGCGGATATTTGCCTTTGGCGATACCAGCTTTACCGTCAACCGCCCGTCACAGCCGATTACCCTCGTCGTGGAAAAAGGCCAGGTCGTTGATACCCTCAATTCCACGCCTGAATTTGATCTGGTGCTGGCGAATATCCGTAAAGATGACGATGTCGTCTGGGTGCGAGAACTGGGTTTCGGCATGAACCGTGCCTTTTCCAAAGACCGTAGCGTACGCGATATCGGCACCTATGAACGCATGTGCGGCGTGCATTTGTCATTGGGGACCAAGCATGGCAGTTATGCGAAACCGCATATCAAACGCGGCGAAGGCAGGCACCATGTGGACGTGTTTGCGGTTACTGAAGCCGTGCGGCTAGACGAAGAAGTGGTGTACAGCAATGGTGCCTGGGTGGTCTGAACCGGTCGCAACAAGCCACAAAGTTGGCAAAAACACATAGAAATACTGCCCCCATGCCTGCGGCAAGGGCAAAGCGGCTTCAATTCAGGCTTTCGCTGTTAGAATAATGCCCTTGTCCGTTCATAAAAAGTGCATCAACCATGACCCGTAAGCTGTTTGTTACCACTGCCCTGCCGTACGCGAATGCGCCTTTCCACCTTGGTCACATCATGGAGTATATCCAGGCTGACATCTGGGTAAGGCATCAGCGAATGTCGGGTAACGAGGTACATTTCGTCGGCGCGGACGATGCACACGGTGCACCTATCATGATTGCGGCTGAAAAAGCCGGTATCACACCACAGGCTTTTGTGGCGCAGATCGCGGCTGGACGCAAACAATACCTCGATGGTTTCCATATTCAATTTGATAACTGGCATTCAACCGATGGCGAAGAAAACCATCAGTTGTCGCAGGATATTTATCGCAAGCTGAAATCTGCCGGCTTCATCACCAGCAAGACCATAGAACAGTTCTTTGACCCGGTCAAAAACATGTTCCTGCCTGACCGTTACATCAAGGGTGAATGTCCGAAATGTGGTGCCAAGGACCAGTATGGCGATTCCTGTGAAGTCTGTAGCGCCGTGTATGCGCCGACTGATTTGAAGAACCCTTACTCTGTCCTGACCGGTGCCACACCGATCATGAAATCGTCCGAACATTTCTTCTTCAAATTGTCAGATGAAAAATGCGTGGAATTCCTGCGCGGCTGGGCCTTGAAAGACAACCGCCTGCAATCCGAGGTGGCGAATAAATGCAAGGAATGGCTGGAAGGCGAAGGCGGCCTGGGCGACTGGGACATCAGCCGCGATGCGCCTTACTTCGGGATCGAGATCCCTGACCAGCCGGGCAAATATTTCTATGTCTGGCTGGATGCACCTGTCGGTTACCTGGCGTCGCTGAAGAATTACTTCGGCAAGACCGGTCGTGACTACGATGCTTTCATGGCTGACCCGACGACAGAGCAAATCCATTTCATCGGCAAGGACATCACCTACTTCCATACCCTGTTCTGGCCTGCGATGCTGAAGTTCTCTGGTTATAAGACACCAGACAATGTGTATGCACACGGTTTTGTGACTGTCTCCGGCGAAAAAATGTCGAAGTCACGTGGGACTGGTATTTCACCGCTGCGTTACTTGGAAATTGGCATGAACCCGGAATGGCTGCGTTATTACTTCGCCGCCAAGCTGAATGCCAAGGTGGAAGATCTGGACATGAATCCGGATGACTTCGTCGCACGTGTCAATTCTGATTTGATCGGCAAATACATCAACATCGCCAGCCGTGCTGCGGGTTTCATCACCAAGCGTTTCGATGGTGTGATCGCGACTGACTGGGCCACGGCAGATGACGCCTTCCTGAATAATCTGCGCAAGGTCGCGCCAGAAATCCAGGCTCTGTTTGAAGCACGCGAATATGGTAAGGCCCTGCGTGCTGCCATGGAACAGGCTGATCTGGTAAATGCTTATGTCGATTCCAACAAACCTTGGGAACTGGCGAAAAAGCCAGAGAACGATGCCAAATTGCAGGAAGTCTGCAGCCGCTTGCTGGAAGCCTTCCGCATCCTGACCATCTTCCTGAAACCAGTCTTGCCGCAACTGGCAGCACAGGTAGAAGCGCAATTGAATATCACCCCACTGCAATGGGCAGATGTAGCGACACCATTGCCGCACCATCACAAAATCAATCCTTATACTCACCTGATGCAAAGGGTGGACATCAAGATTTTTGACGATTTGTTTGATGCCCCTGCTGCGGTTCCCGCCCAGGCAAGTGCTGCTGATGATACGGCAGCAAGCGACATCGAAGCATTGGCCGAAGAAATCAAGATTGATGATTTTGCCAAAGTGGATTTGCGCATTGCCAAGATCGTCAATTGTGAACATGTAGAAGGTTCGGACAAGCTCTTGCGCCTGACCCTGGATGTCGGCGAAGGCCGCACCCGCAATGTGTTTTCGGGTATCAAGTCAGCTTACCAGCCAGAACAATTGATAGGTAAATTCACCGTCATGGTGGCCAACCTGGCACCGCGCAAGATGAAGTTCGGCCTGTCTGAAGGCATGGTACTGGCCGCTTCGGCAGCCGATGAAAAAGCCAACCCTGGCTTGTACATACTGGAAGCCTGGCCTGGTGCCCAGCCAGGTATGCGCGTTCGTTAATACCTGCCTGTGCTTTGTTTTGACTATGCATATCGTCGTCCGTGAAGCCACTTTTGAAGATGCGCAACTGATCGCGCATCTGACCCGCACTTGCTGGTCAGAAAAGGTCGCGACCAGTTCTACCGGTCATCATGAAAGCAGCGAACGGGTCAATCACGACTTGATGCAGGGTGGCGGTTTTGTACTGCTTGTCGATGAAGAACCTGTGGGTTCGGTACGCTGGTTGCCGGTAGACACGGAAAGCAATTGCTGGGAAATGTTGCGCATGGGTGTGCTGCCCGCTTTTCGTGGCGAAGCCCTGTCGCAACACTTGCTGGAAGCCGTCATCCACGCTGCCCAGATTGCCGGCATAGAAGAATTACGACTGGGAGTACGCAGTGACCAGCCGCGCCTGCTGGACGTGTACGCAGCGTATGAATTTGAACTGGCGCCCGAGCTTGAATATTCCCACGCCAACCCGAATGAGCCTGCCCCTTACGTCATGCGGCGTTTTCTGAGGAACTAGCGAAATCGGCATAGGCTCTCGCATCTGAACTATTTTAGGTATACTCTTCCCTTGTATTCATAGTGCACATAGTTACTTGCTTTTTTTGCTTGCTCTTTTGTCCGGCAATACGTAGGTGCCTGCCATTGCTTTGAATTTACTTGCTTACACTGCCCCACCCCTGTCTATCCTGATTTGGAAATCCATCCATGAACAGCCCCATTAGTCCTTCTGCCGTCACTTCCCCGATTCCCGCACGTCTGGTGCAATTACGCGCTGCCATGAAGGCCCAGGGGCTGGATGCGTATATCGTTCCCTCATCAGACCCCCATCTGTCGGAATACCTGCCTGACCGCTGGCAGGGGCGCACTTATTTTTCCGGCTTTACCGGCTCGGTAGGTACGCTGATAGTGACTGCCGATTTTGCCGGCTTATGGGTCGATAGCCGCTACTGGAATTCGGCAGAAACAGAACTGGCACCGACCGGTATCAAGATGATGAAAATCGCCTCTGCAGCTGCCACGCTCTACATAGACTGGCTGGCAGAAAATCTGCAAGCAGGTCAGACCGCCGGGGTGGATGGCATGGTCTTGGGGCTGGCAACCGCCAGGGCACTGGAACAAGCGCTGAAGGCCAAAGGCATACAACTCGATACCGGCACAGATCTTTTACAACAGGTCTGGGATCAACGCCCAAGCTTGCCGCAAGCGCCGATTTATGAACATGCAGCGCCGTATGCCGTGGTATCGCGTGCCGACAAACTGGCCATGCTGCGTGAACAGATGCGCAGCATGAACGCCGACTGGCATTTTGTGTCCACCGTCGATGACCTGGCCTGGATTTTCAATCTGCGCGGCTCTGACGTCAGCTATAACCCGGTGTTTGTTGGCCACGCCATGATCAGCCAACATGAAGCAACACTGTTTGTATCCAACGGTAAAGTACCGGCCGAACTGGCAACGACACTGGCGCAAGATGGTGTCAGCCTGTCTGACTACGGCAATGCGGCAACCGCCCTGTCTGCCCTGCCTGCGGGCAGCAGCATCCTGATAGACCCGCGCCGTATCACGTTTGGTTTCCGCCAGATCATACCAGCCACTGTGCGCGTGGTAGAGGCCATCAATCCCTCGGTCTTTGCCAAATCGCGCAAGACTGCACAAGAAGCACAATATGTGCGTGAAGCCATGGAACAGGATGGTGCTGCCCTGTGTGAATTCTTTAGCTGGCTGGAAGGTGCACTTGGCAAGCAAGGCATCACCGAGCTGACCATTGATGAAGAAATCTGCGCTGCCCGCGCACGCCAGCCACACTTTGTCTCGCCCAGCTTCAGTACCATTGCCGGCTTCAATGCCAACGGTGCCATGCCACATTATCGCGCCACCCAGGAATCGCATTCGGTGATTGAAGGCGATGGTTTGCTGCTCATCGATTCTGGTGGCCAATATCTGAACGGCACGACCGACATTACCCGTGTCATGCCCATAGGCCAGGTATCCGACGCACAAAAGCGTGACTTCACCCTGGTGTTGAAGGGCATGATCAATCTCTCGCAAATGCGCTATCCGCGCGGCACCCTGTCACCCATGCTCGATACTGTCGCCCGCGCCCCCATCTGGGCCGACGGCATCAACTATGGCCATGGCACCGGCCATGGCGTCGGCTATTTTCTGAATGTGCACGAAGGCCCACAAAACATTTCCGGCACCATAGCAGAAGCCCATATGGCGATGGAACCCGGCATGATCACATCCAATGAGCCAGGTATTTACCGCCCCGGCAAATGGGGTGTCAGGATAGAAAACCTGCTCTTGAACGTGCCAGCCATGCAAACCGAATTTGGTGAATACCTGGAATTTGAAACCCTGACACTTTGCCCCATAGACACACGCTGCATCATCATCAGCTTGCTGCGTGCAGATGAAATCAAGTGGCTCAATGATTACCATGCTACAGTCCTGCAACGCCTTTCAGCCCGCGTCAACGGTGCAGCACTGGAATGGCTGAAGGAAAGAACCAGGGCATTGCTGCACTAAACGACCAGGATTACCCGTTGCAGCTTGCGATGGATAATCTGATCCCCAGAATGATCTCAATCCACACGACAAGGCGCGCCATGGAAGACAATAAATTATTGCAGGGCCGGAATTTCCATAATGTGGATTTGGCCAATTCAAATTTTGGTCAGGTTCAATTGCGTGCCAGTTCATTCCATAGCGTGGATATGGAAGCCTGCCGCTTCAGGGATATCTCTTTCGTCAATGTAACGATGGAAGCCTGCGATTTCACTGGTATGCGAATAGATGGCGTGCTGGTGTCCGACATGCTCCAGGCCTACGAAGAAAGCAAGAAAAAATAGTCCTGCAATCCGGTAATTCTATCAATGCCAGATTGTATTCTGGCACTGTATATATGCCCGTGCTACAAGCTGCGGACAACAACAGATAAGGGCCGGGCATTAACAAAATCTTCCGCCCTACGTCATTGTCCGGCTCATCCAAAAGCAATAAAGAGATTTATGCGCTGACCGCTGTACCAGGAAATTGCACACAGAACTTGCTGCCTACATCCGGGGTGGATTCGATCAGCAGGTTTGCTTTGTGCCGCAGCAGCACGTGCTTGACGATCGCCAGGCCCAGGCCGGTGCCCTGGGTTTCGCGTGAACGGCTTTTATCGACGCGGTAAAAGCGCTCAGTCAAGCGTGAGATATGTTCGGCGCTGATACCTATGCCGTCATCCTGTACTGCAAATTTCGGTCCCTGCGCGGTATCTATCCAGCTGATTTTGATATGGCCATTCTCTGACGTATACCGGATTGCATTCGTCACCAGATTGGTCAGCGCACTGCGGATTTCATCATTGCTGCCACGTATGTCAGGCCCGGTGCATTCCAGGGTAATCGTATGCTTGCCGGCGGACAGCGCATGCGCTTCCTGCAATATCTGCTCCAGCAAACCCAGCATATTGATGCGTTCGGGGCGTGGCGGGTAATCGACCGATTCCAGCCTGGTCAGGGTCAGCATGTCTTCGACCAGGCGCTGCATGCGCTCACCCTGCTCTGTCATCAGTTTCAAATGCATATTGCGGGTCTGGTTATCCAGATCACCCTGCATCGATGCAATTTCCAGAAAGCCGTTGATGACGGTCAAAGGTGTACGCAATTCATGCGAGGCATTGGCAATAAAGTCACGCCGCATCATGTCTATGCGTTCAGACTCGGTGACATCGTGGGTCACCAGGATCTGGCGGCGGTTTTCAAACGGGATGATATGTGCAATCAGCTTGCGGTCACGGAAAGACAGCGTCAAGGGCGTCTCGTAGCGTCCCAGGATGATGTAATCCATAAATTCCGGGCTGCGTACCAGATTGGTGACGCGCATGCCCTTGTCTTGCGCCAGGCTCAGGCCCAGATGACTTTCTGCAGCAGGGTTACACCATTCAAGGAACAGCACGTCATCCATGATCACGACACCGTCTGGCAACAAGGTCATGGCCTGGCGAAAACGCGCCAGCCATTCTGCCAGCTCGGCCTGGTTTTTTTCATCGCCACGGCGCAGTTTGTACAAGCGTGAAAAAATATCAGTCCAGGCACCCCAGCCATCCGGCAAACGCGAACTGCTGGGATGATCCAGCCAGTCTGCCAGTCGCTGCAGATAAAACAGCTGGATACAAAACAGGCCAATTAGCCCTGCCATGCCTATCAACAGGCCAGTAATCGCTCCCCACAGATAGGCAGCGAAGGCCGTTCCTATCAATACGACTAAAATACGCACAAACGCAGAAATCCAGAAAATGAGGCGTGGTGACATGAATGATCCTGAATATTGCTTGGAATGATAGATGGCTACTTGCACCAAGTTATACCGATAGTCGGCTTGTTTTCAACTTGTTTCCGGCACCTGTCCGGCATGCCCAAGCTTGTTGAACTTAATACATTATCAAGCTTACTCTATCTGAAAAAGAATGGTGTGTTTTCTCAACATCCTTGCCATGAACGGCAGCAAGCAAAGTCGCTGAGGCAAGCGATGATGCAGTCAAATGCAGGGTGGCAGCAAAATGGCTTGCTGCCAAGCCTTCACGATGAACTGATGTGATCCGCATAAATGGTGCTAAGACTGACAGCCAATGTCAGATAGTCCGCACTTATTTTTCAGACAGCATATAGCCTACGCTACGCACTGTCTTGATCAGGGATTCGGCATTTTTCAAGACCTTGCGCAGACGCAGAACATGCACGTCAACGGTCCTTTCTTCAATGACGACATGATCACCCCAGACCTTGTCGAGCAACTGGCTGCGCGAGAAAACCCGTTCAGGATGAGCCATGAAGAATTTCAGCAGTTTGTATTCTGCATGGCCAATATCCACCTTGCTGTCTTCAATCTTGACTGTGCAACTGACCGGGTCAAGCACGACCGGCCCGGCAGTCAGGGCAGTTTGTGCATGTTCAGGGCTCTTGCGACGCAACAGTGCCTTGATCCTGGCAGTCAGTTCACGTGGTGAAAAAGGCTTGGTCACGTAATCGTCAGCACCATGATCGAGGCCGGCAATCTTGTCTTCTTCCATGCTTTTCGCCGTCAGCATGATGACCGGGATTTCATTGAACTGACGATCAGAACGTATCTTGGACAATAGCCGCAAGCCGCTCTGATCTGGCAGCATCCAGTCCAGCAAAATCAGTTGCGGAGTACGGCGCTGCAAATAATCCCAGGCTTCTGCTGTAGAGTTGACCGCAAAAGTGTTCCAGCCGGCGGCCCTCAGTGAAAAACTCACCAGTTCCACGATTGCCGGCTCATCTTCCACAATGAGTATTGTTGTGTCTGTAGCCATTATCGATAATTAATTCTGTTGTTCCTGCTTGCTAGTCACATAGTCGGAATGACGAATGTCCTTGCCTTCAACGATATAAATCGTGTGCTCGGCAATATTTTTGGCATGATCACCGATACGCTCTATCGCCTTCGCTACCCACAGGGCGTTCAGGGAAGATGATATCGTAGATGGGTCTTCCATCATGAAAGTAATCAGATTACGCATGATGGAGCGGAAATCATTGTCAATAATCGCATCCTGTGCAATCAGTTGCACCGCCTTGGCACCATCCTGACGGGCAAAGGCATCCAGCGCCTGATGCAGCATGTCTGCCACGCTGCTGGCCAGTACGCGCACAGTTTCATAGCCGCTGAACATTGGTGCGCCACGTTTGCTGGTTGCCGCATCCCTGGAAATACGTGCGATTTTTGTGGATTCATCGCCGATGCGTTCGAGATCGGTAATCACTTTACCAGTCGCCATGACGGTACGCAGATCATTTGCGGCGGGTTGGCGTTTGACGATAAGGTGGCTGCACATATCGTCCAGGCTGACTTCCAGTCGGTTGACTTCAAGGTCAGACTGTATCACTGCTTCTGCCTGTTCAGCATTCCCTGTACGGAAGCAGGACATCGCATCATGGAAATGACTTTCCACCAGGCCGCCCATCAACAAGACCTTGGAGCGTATAGTCTCCAGATCCATATCATATTGTTTTGAAGAATGTTCGCCTGTCACAGGTTTCTCCTGAATTCGCAATTGCAATAATTAAAACACCACTCTGCCACCTTGTGTCTGACCTGCATGCAATACAGGCCGACAACCAAGGCAGGCTGTCGTTTTCTTAGCCGAAACGGCCAGTTATATAGTCTTGTGTTTCTTTCTTCACCGGGTTCATGAAGATATGATCTGTCTCACCGAATTCGACCAGTTCACCCAGATACATGTAGGCGGTATAGTCAGAACAACGCGCCGCCTGTTGCATATTATGGGTAACGATGGCGATGGTGTACTCTTCTTTCAGCTCATTGATCAGTTCTTCGATTTTCACCGTAGAAATCGGATCCAGTGCAGATGTTGGTTCATCCAGCAACAACACTTCCGGCCTGACGGATACGCCACGGGCGATACACAGACGCTGCTGCTGACCACCGGACAGGCTCAGACCGCTCTTGTTGAGTTTGTCTTTGACTTCAGTCCAGATAGCGGCCTTTTTCAGCGCCCATTCAACGCGCTCATCCATCTCACCTTTGGACAGGTTTTCATACAGGCGCACGCCAAAGGCGATATTGTCGTAGACCGACATAGGGAAAGGTGTAGGCTTCTGGAACACCATGCCAACGCGGGCGCGCAGCAAATTGATATCCTGATCAGCATCCAGGATATTCTTGCCGTTATAAATGATATTGCCTTCCGCACGCTGGCCAGGATACAGATCGTACATACGGTTCAGCGTACGTAACAAAGTGGATTTACCACAGCCGGACGGACCGATAAAGGCAGTTACTTTCTTGTCATAGATATTCAGATTGATATCGCGCAGGCTACGGGTTGCGCCGTAGTAGAAATTCAGCCCGCCGATTTCGATCGCTTTTTTCTGAGTAGAGTCTTGAGTAGTAGTCATATCGAGGCCAGTATTAATGCTGTGTTTTTTGGTTAAACAAAGTGCGCGACAAAATATTCAAACCGAGAACGCTGAAAGTAATCAGCAAGGCACCACCCCAGGCCAGCTCGCGCCAGTTGTCGTAGGGGCTCATGGCAAACTGATAAATCACCATAGGCAGGTTAGCCATAGGCTTGTTCATGTCGGCATTGAAGAACTGATTGCTCAGGGCGGTGTACAGCAAAGGCGCGGTTTCCCCGGAAATACGCGCAACCGCCAGCAAGATACCAGTCACTACGCCTGCCTTTACAGCGCGCAAACGTATCAGCAAAGCCACTTTCCAGCGTGGTGCGCCCAGTGCAAATGCAGCTTCGCGCAAACTGGCCGGTACCAGGCCCAGCATATTATCGGTAGTACGGACAACCACTGGAATGGCAATCAATGAGATGGCGATACTGCCAGCCCAGCCAGAGAAATGCTTGACGTTAGCAACATAGATCGCATACACAAACAAACCAATCACGATAGATGGGGCAGACAACATGATGTCGGTCACAAAGCGCGTAACGAAACCAAACCAGCTTTTATCCCCGTACTCTGCCAGGTAAATGCCAGCCAGGATACCGATAGGTGTAGAGATCAGGGCAGCACTGACAACCATCACAAAACTACCAAAGATCGCATTCATCAAACCGCCACCATCACTACCGGGCGCAGGTGTCGACTCTGTAAACATGGCGAGGCTGACGGCACTCAATCCTTTTGTCATCAAGGTATACAATATCCACATCAGGAAGAATATGCCCAGCGCCATGGCAAATGACGACAAGCCTATCCCCAGTTTGTGCATGAGCAACCGACGGCGATACACTGGGTTGCTGGCAGATTGCATTGTTGAGTTTTCCATTATTTGGCTCCTTCTTTTCTGGACAAGCCCAGCAACATCAGTTTGGCAGCAGACAATACAATGAACGTGATGACAAACAAAATCAGGCCAAGCAAGAATAATGAAGATGTGTGCAAGACTGTTTCTGCTTCTGCAAATTCATTCGCCAGAGTCGAAGCGATACTATTCCCGGCGGCAAACAGTGACCAGGACAAGTGATGTGAATTACCGATCATGAAAGTAATCGCCATGGTTTCACCCAGTGCACGACCCAAGCCCAGCATGCCGCCGCCGACTACACCTATCTTTGTGTATGGCAGCACGATCTTGCGTACCACTTCCCACTTGGTGCAGCCAAGGCCGTAAGCAGATTCTTTCAATACCGGCGGCACAACCTCAAACACATCACGCATGACTGAAGAGATGAACGGAATGATCATGATCGCCAGAACTATCCCGGCGGAGAGCATGCCCATACCTATCATGGGGCCAGAGAACAACATACCGATGAGCGGCAATTTGCCCAGCGTTGCAGCCAACACCGGCTGCACATATTGTGAAAACAATGGAGCAAATACAAACAAGCCCCACATGCCATAAATAATACTGGGCACGCCGGCCAGCAATTCAATCGCTGTACCTAAAGGGCGCTTGAGCCAGTTCGGGCAAATTTCTGTGAGAAACAAGGCGATACCAAAACTGACAGGGAAAGCAATCACCAAGGCAATGATTGATGTCACCAGTGTGCCGACGATGGCGATCATGCCGCCAAACTTGTCATTGACAGGGTCCCACTCTATCGTCCAGATGAAGGGCAGACCGAATTCCTTCATCGCCGGAATGGAACGCAAGAACAGGGAAACAATGATACCGACCAGCACGACCAGCACGAGAGCGGCAAAACTGAAGGTCAGTTTATGAAAAAAGAAATCTTGCCAGCGCTGACGGCGCATCACTGCAGCCATTTTTACCGAATCAACCTGATTCGACTGCTGCTGTGCCAAATTGGCTGTGGGTGGGATTGCAGTTGGTGCAGTCATGTTGACGGAGGACATTTGGGTAGTCATGGGTGTCTTTTCCACCGGAAGGTAATCCGGGCAGTCCCGGATTACCTTATTCTGTTTAGTTCAAATTCTGAACAGGGTAAAGCTTTTTATTACCACAGCGCCTTGCCGGAAGCATCTTTGACTTTTGCTTTCCAGCTGTCTTCAATCAGTTTCACAACCGGTGCTGGCAGGGACACATATTCCAGTTCAGCAGCCATGGCAGCACCGTTTTTGAATGCCCAGTCAAAGAATTTCAATACTTCTTTGCCTTTTTCCGAATCAGCCTGTGCTTTGTGCATCAGGATGAAAGAAGCACCAGTGATAGGCCAGGTGATTTTGCCAGGCTGGTTAGTCAGTACCAGGTACATGCCTGGCGCTTTGCTCCAGTCAGCACCGGCAGCAGCAGCCTTGAAGTTTTCATCATCAGGTTCTGCAAACTGACCATCTGCATTTTTCAACAAGGTATAAGCCATCTTGTTTTTCTTGACGTAGGCATATTCCACATAGCCGATGGAATTTCTGATTTGCTTGACGCTGGAAGCGACACCTTCATTGCCTTTGCCGCCGACACCAACTGGCCATTTAACGGCAGTGGAAGAACCAACAGCTGTTTTGAATTCAGCATTGACTTTGCTCAGGTAGTCAGTCCACAGGAAGGTCGTGCCGGAACCGTCAGAACGGTGCACGACAGTGATATCTTCTGCTGGCAATTTCAAACCTGGGTTGATGGCTGCGATTTCAGGTGCATTCCATTTGGTGATTTTACCCATGTAAATGGCGGCCAATACATCACCTGTCATTTTCATTTTGCCTGGAGCGATACCGTCCAGATTCACAACAGGAACCACACCACCAATAATGGCAGGGAACTGTGTCAGGCCTTCAGCATCCAGCTCTTCTGCTTTCAATGGCATGTCAGATGCGCCAAAATCCACAGTTTTCGCTTTGATCTGCTTGATACCACCACCAGAACCGATAGACTGGTAATTCAAACCGTTGCCGCTGGCCTTTTTATAGGCTTCAGCCCATTTGGCATAGATTGGATAAGGGAAAGTCGCGCCAGCGCCGGTAATATCGGCAGCTTGGGCAGCGCCGAATGTGACAGCAATGCCGATTGCAGCGATGAGAGTTTTGACAACACGTTTGATTTGCATGTTCACCTCAGAGTTAAATAACAGGTATTTAGTACTACGAGGCGCACTGTACAAGCCAAATGTGACAAGATTATGACGTATTACAAAGCGCATGAAATAATTATGCTTTTCACCATTTATATGTCATAAACTTGTCATGTAAGCCAACTAAAATATCAGCGTGTATATATATGATGGCTTTTATGACATGCGAAACACTATGCCCAACCAGGTAGTCCCCTCTTCAACGACAGCGTCGGAAGAAATGAAACAGGAAGCCATTGCAGAAAACAAGCCTGCCGAGAAGCTGGCCAAAGCACCAAAACTTGTCAAGGCAGCCAAGCCTGCCAAGGAAGTGCCTGCTGAACTGTCACGTTCCGTCATCTTCCTTGACCGCGAAATGTCACAAATCGCCTTTAACTGGCGCGTGCTGGCACAGGCTGAAGACCGCAGCATTCCATTGCTTGAACGCCTGAAATACTTGTGCATCGTCGGCAGCAACCTGGATGAATTCTTTGAAGTCAGGGTAGCCAGCCTGCTGGCCCAGAACACTATCGATGGTGAACTGGTACAACATCCGAGCTTTCAAGCCATGCTGGAAAGAATCAGCAAGGAATGTCATGAATTAGCACAAAGACAATACGAGCTACTGAACCAGGAAATCCTGCCGCAGTTATCCAAGAAAGGCATACACCTGCTGCGTCACTCAGAACGCAATGAGGCGCAGCGTGCCTGGGTCAAAAGCTATTTTGAACGTGAAGTGCGCCCGCTGTTGACGCCGATAGGCCTGGATCCGGCCCACCCTTTCCCGCAGGTGGTCAACAAGAGTTTGAATTTCATCGTCTCACTGGCCGGCAAGGATGCTTTTGGTCGTGGTACTGCCATTGCCATCGTCAAGGCACCCCGCGTCTTGCCGCGCATCATACGTCTGCCTGATGAACTGTCGAACAATGGCATGGCATTTTGCCTGCTGTCATCCGTTATTCACTCGCACATTGAAGATTTGTTCAATGGGCGTGAGGTCTTATATTACTCACAATTTCGCGTGACCCGTGACAGCGATCTGTGGGTGGATGAAGAAGAAGTCAAGAACCTGCGTCAGGCACTGCAGGGCGAATTGCAAACCCGCCAGTTTGGTGCCGCCGTGCGCCTGGAAGTCGCCAAAAACTGTCCGGAAAACCTGTCGCGCTTCCTGCTGGAGCAATTCTCTCTCGACAGCGACCGTTTGTATCCGGTCGATGGCCCGGTGAACATGGTCAGGCTGGGCGAACTGGTTGACCATGTGAAGCAGGCAAATCTGCGCTTCCCGCCGTTCTCTGCCAAAGCCATCGTGAAATATGCGCATGCAGACATATTCACCCTGTTGCGCAAGCAAGATATTTTATTGCATCACCCCTTCCAGCCTTTCCAGACCGTGATTGATTTCATCCGCTCTGCGTCGCTGGACCCCAGTGTGGTTGCCATCAAGCAGACGATTTATCGTACTGGCATGAATTCTGATTTGATGGAATCCCTGATCACGGCAGCCAGGCTGGGCAAGGAAGTCACAGTCATTGTCGAGCTGATGGCACGCTTTGATGAAGAAGCCAATATCAACTGGGCAGACAAGTTGCAACGCGCCGGTGCCCAGGTCGTGTATGGTGTGGTCGGTCTGAAGACCCATGCCAAACTGGCGCTGGTGATACGGCGTGAAGAAGGTGGGCTGTTGCGTCACTATGCCCATCTGGGTACGGGCAACTACCACCCTTCCACTACCCGTTTTTATACTGACTTTGGTTTGTTGACGGCTCATCCTGAAATGGCAGCAGAAGTGAATGAAGTCTTCATTCACCTGACCGGCCTGACCAAGCCCAAGAAACTCGATTACCTGTGGCTGGCCCCTTTTGCATTACAGCCGCAGATCATCAAGGCCATCCGCAATGAAGCGCGGATAGCGCGCGAAGGCCGCCCGGCACGCATCATTGCAAAAATGAATGCCCTGCTGGATGAATCCGTGATTCGCGCCCTGTATGCGGCTTCGTCTGATGGTGTGAAAATTGATTTGATCATACGTGGTGCCTGCGCCCTGCGTCCTGGCGTGCCGGGTCTGTCAGAAAATATACGCGTGCGTTCGATTATTGGCCGCTTCCTTGAACATAGCCGGATTTATTATTTCCGCAATGACCTCGCACATGATGTGCACCTGGCCAGTGCCGACTGGATGAACCGCAATCTGTTCCGTCGCATTGAAGTGGCTTTCCCGGTGCTCGAAAAATCCCTGAAAAAACGCGTGATATCAGAAGGCCTGGAACCCTACCTGAAAGACAATGTGAACGCCTGGACGCTGGATTCTGAAGGTCGTTACGAACGCAAGAAAGTACGCGCCAAACAATTGCGTTTCTGCGCCCAGCAACATTTGATGCACAGCCTGGGTTCGGTATCGGATACGGATAGCTAACGATGGATTTAATTCTCTGGCGGCATGCGGAAGCCGAACCTGAAACAGCAGACATCACTGATGAATTCAGGAAGCTGACTGGCAAGGGTTTAAAACAGGCAGGCAAGATTGCCTACTGGCTTGACAGCACCTTGCCAGAGACCTGCAAGATCCTGGTCAGCCCTACCATCCGTACCAGAGACACAGCAGAAGCATTGATTGCCTGCGGCAGAAAATCCAAAATCATGCCAGAGCTGGGACCAAGCGCCAGCGTTGCCGACGTATTAAGTGCGGCAAACTGGCCGAATGGCCGCGAGCCTGTACTGATCGTCGGCCACCAGCCCTACCTGGGTCAGGTAGCGGCAGAACTGCTCGGCCATCCTTTGCAAGAATACAGCGTACGCAAAGGCAACGTCTGGTGGCTAACACAAAGACAACGTGAAAACAGCGTCACGCAAACTTACCTGAAAGCGATCATGTCACCCGACCTGGTCGTCAAATAATTATTTGCTAGTGGACTGTAACTTTGAAACAGAAGTGAAAGACGCTTGCCCGGCGATCAGGGCAAGGCAAGCTTAACACTTATGCAAAGCGATAGTGCACTATCGCGAGCATTTGCAACGCAGCCATGGTCGTCGCGCAAGTGGAAGGCACTCTGTTTTCAAATGTTACAGTCCACCAGATACCAGATCGTGGTGATGCCTGGGCCGCCAGCAACAATACAGGCCAGCTGTTAGTATACTGGTCTGCCATCACTATTCCCCCTCGATGAAACCCGTACACATTCTCGCCGCCATGATTGCTGTCATTACCTGGGGCGTGAATTTTGTGGTCATCAAGATCGGCCTGCAAGGTTTGCCGCCCGTGTTGTTTACAGCATCCCGCTTTGTCTTTGCCGCCTTCCCGCTGATTTTTTTCATTCCGCGCCCACAGACTTCCTGGAAATGGATTATTGCTTACGGCATGTTCCAGTTCGCCTTCCAGTTCACCTTGCTGTTTTGTGGCATGAAGCTTGGGTTCCCGGCTGGCCTGGCATCACTGGTGATGCAGTTGCAGGCTTTTTTCACCATGGGTCTGGCCGTATTGATGCTGGGTGAAAAAAAACCGCAACTGATGCAGGTACTGGGTGCACTGGTTGCCCTGTCGGGCATGGCCCTGGTTGCCATGCATATCGAAGCCCAGGCGACCATGCTGGGTTTCCTGTTGGTAGTGGCTGGCAGCATTTGCTGGAGCATCGCCAATATCGTCACCAAGAAAATTGGCGTCGTCAATCCGCTGGCGATGGTGGTGTGGGGTTCGGCAATTGCCAGTCCGCCGTTGATGATAGCATCACTGCTGCTGGAAGGCAGCGACGCCTGGCAAACCGCCTATGCACACTTGAACTGGACATCGGTCGCAGCGATTATTTATCAATCCTACCCCAATACTTTGCTGGGATTTGGCATCTGGTCCTGGCTGATGCGCAAATATCCGGCCGCCACCGTAGCGCCTTTCACCCTGCTGGTACCGGTGGTTGGCATGCTGAGTGCATCAGTGATACTGGATGAACCGCTGCTGTGGTGGAAAATCTGCGCTGGCTTGCTGGTACTTGGCGGCCTGGTGTGCAACCAGTTTGGCCAACGTCTGTGGGTGTGGCTTAAACCGGCAACACCGAATTAAGAGGCTGTTGATTTAAGTGCCAACGGCTTCCAGTTCCGCTTCATGTTCTGCTTCAGCCATGGTTTCAAGCGCGGGTTCCGGATGGATGATGTCATGCCAGGTCACCAGTTTTAACACGCCCTGCGCATCTTCCACCAGGGCCGACAGGCTTTCTACCCAGTCACCATCATTGCAATACAGGATGCCGTCGATATCGCGGATTTCTGGCTTGTGGATGTGGCCACAGATAATGCCATCCAGGCCTTTGCGACGCGCTTCATCCGCCAGTGCATCTTCAAATTGTGTGATATAGCTGACGGCGTTCTTGACCTTTTGTTTCAGGTATTGTGACAACGACCAGTAAGGCATGCCTGCACGTGCGCGCCAGTTATTGAAAACCTGATTGAATTTCAGGATGACGGTGTACATGCTGTCACCCACATAGGCCAGCCATTTGGCGCAGGCAATCACACCATCAAAGCGATCACCGTGCAGTACCAGCATGCGCTTGCCGGCAGCGGTGGTATGCACAAGTTCGTCACGGATTTTAATGCCGCCAAAATCGAGGTCGATGAACTGGCGTATGGATTCATCATGGTTGCCAGGCACGAAGATGACATTCGTGCCTTTCTTGGCTTTTTTCAATACGGTCTGCACCACATTATTGTGGGTTTGATCCCAGTACCAGCGGCGCTTCAACTGCCAGCCATCAATGATGTCACCCACCAGATACAGGGTTTCGGAATCGGTAGCGCGCAGGAATTCGAGCAGCTTGGCCGCCTGACAGCCGCTGGTTCCCAAATGCAAATCAGAAATCCAGATGGTGCGGAAACGCTGGGTTTCTTTTTTACCGGACTTGTACAATTTACTGTTCAGGAACTGATCGGCTGGTTTCATGATGGCTACTCCCCTGTTCCGTAGTGACGTGCATACCGGTTGTCCAGATTCGCCAATGGCAGCATGACGAACAGGTCGGCACTGTGAAAATCAGGGTCCCAGGCCGGATCACCGCAAACCCAGGCACCGGCACGCAAATATCCTTTCAGCAAAGGCGGGATGCGGGCGTCAGTTGCGCTGCTGTCGATTTCATCCAGCGGGAAAGGCACGTGCGGCGTGACACGGTAATCAAGCGGAGCAAAATCACCGGCAGTCAAACCACGATAAATCGCTGCGGCATTCTGGCCACCATCGGTCAGGCTGATGCTGGCGCAACCTATGAGGTGCGAGCAACGCTCACGGCGCATATAAGCAGCCAGGCCAGCCCATAACAGCATGATGACAGCGCCACTGCGGTAATCCGGGTGGATGCAGGCACGACCAGCTTCTGCCACGCTGCCGCGGATGTTGTGCAGGCGTGACAGATCAAATTCTGTTTCCGAATAATAGCGCCCCATCTGACGGGCCGCATTTGGCCCCATGACGCGATAGGTGCCAACTACTTTCAGGCTCTTGGAGTCACGTACTATCAAATGATCACAGTAGTCATCAAATTCATCTTTATCCAGCCCGTCCGGGTTGGACAGGGCCGACAAGCCCATGCTTTCGATAAATACCTTGTAACGCAGGCGTTGCACTTCCGTGACTTCTTCTGGCGTTGTAGCGAGGCTCAGATTGAGTTTGGAAAAACTTGGATTAGCATCCGCGGGTATCGTAAGTAATCGCATTCATCGTCCTTGTCATGTTGTTCGTTGATTCGACGAACGAAGGATAATCAAGGATTACTTCAGCAAGATGACAGCCAGATGTCGGTTTGATGACAGGTAAAAAAACAACAATCCCCGGGCAAACCAAGGTTTTCCGGGGATTTCTTAAAGGCAAGGATCTGTGCTTACTTTTCTTTCTTTGGGCGTCCGGCCTTCAGGGGGGCCAGTCCGGCAATCAGTTTCTTCAGCGCTGGCACATCGGTTTTGCTCAGCAGTGCCACGCCTATGCGCAACAACTGACTTTTCTTTACTTCCACACCGGCCTTCAGGCAGGCTTTTTTGACGGCACCCAGTGCTGCGTATTCACTTTCCGGCATCGTGAAGCTGTCACGTACCAGTTTAGGTTTTTTCACTTTCTCTACAGGAACGGTAAGCAGCTTGGTAACCGGAGCAAGCACTTTGGCTTCTGCCGCTTTCACGACCTTGGGAGCTGGTACTGGTTTGGCTACCGCTGCAGACTTGGCCTTGGGCACGGGTTTTGCCACGCCTACAGGCTTGGCTACCACCGCTTTTTTAACTGCAGCGACTGGACTCTTCTTCACAGCCGCCTTTTTGGGCGTACTTGCTGCCACTACGGGATTCGTTTTTTTGCTCGTTGCAGTTACCATTTCAACCTCCATATTTAAAAACATGTAAACAATATAAACAATTTATTGTTGATATGCAAGGAGGAAGCATAGCCAGCAGAAATGACAGCCGCATTACCAAATGCGGCTGTCACAGAAAAATCACTCTCATTTTGAAAACCTGGGTCTATTTGTGCCTGGCATCCACGTCGCCTTTCCAGGGCACTGCCGGTGCTTCAGACAGTGCTTTTCTCCAGTTGAGAGGCATGCATTGTTAGCAATTGGTGTTCGTCACATAAAACAAGGGCACGAGCCGCTACGGTCAACAAGGTCATCCAGCAAGTCTCAATCCAGCGTCGCCGTACGATAACGATTGACTTCGGCCGCCGTCACCACCGACGCCTGATTACCCCAGACATTGCGCACATAACTCAATACCAGTGCTACCTCATTGTCAGACAAGACCTGACCAAATGGCGGCATGCCATATGGGCGGGGGTTACCTTTGGTCACGGGTGGAAAGCCGCCCGCCAAAATCAAGCGCACCGGATTAGCCACCAGTTGTGTCTGTATCGCGGGGTTGCCTTTCAGGGCCGGGTAAATGGATGGCACCCCTGCCCCGGTGGGACCATGGCAATCAATGCAATGCGTCTTGTACAGTGCAGCGCCAGATTTCATGACGCCATCCATGGTTTCCTGGCTGATGTTTTGCGCAGACAGTGCACGATCAAATATATCTTTTTCTTCGGCCTTCACCGCTGGTGTGGCACGCAGGTATGTCACCATTGCGCTCATATCCTGGTCCGACAAATGTTGCAGGCTAGCCGACACCACTTCCGCCATGGGGCCGGATACAGCAGTATCTGCGTTGATGCCGTTTTTCAGCAAGGCCAGCAATTGCGGCGCCTGCCATTGC
This sequence comes from Undibacterium sp. Di26W, assembly GCF_049340265.1. NCBI lineage: Bacteria > Pseudomonadati > Pseudomonadota > Betaproteobacteria > Burkholderiales > Oxalobacteraceae > Undibacterium > Undibacterium sp. Di26W. The sequence continues at coordinate 77,051 of NZ_JBMPOR010000007.1, read as the reverse complement.
GCCAGATTGATTTCCTTGCCGTTTGCCAGAGAAGGCGCGTACCAACTGGTGAGTGCCAGTTCGCCACCAGACAAATCAGCCGTACCGGCATTCGCCCCCAACATATTGCGGCTGCTATGGCAGGCACTGCAATGGCCAAGTCCATTCACCAGATAGGCGCCTCGGTTCCATTCAGGGCTTTGCTGTGCATCTTGCCGGTAGACTGTGGGACGGAAATAGGCGGCACGCCAGAACGCCAGCAAAGCCCGTTGATCATACGGAAAGCGCAACTCATGCGGCTGGTTGGGGCGCTCTACCTTGGGGATGAACTGGAAATAGGCATACATGGCATCAGAATCCGCGCGCGTCACCTTACTGTAGTTGGTATAGGGAAAAGCCGGATACAGCATGCGCCCGTCACGCCCTTTGCCGTTGTGCAAAGCCTGCCAGAAATCTTCTGCGCTCCAGTTACCAATACCGGTTTTCACATCGGGGGTGATATTCGGCGCGACAAAATCACCAAATTCGGTCTGCAGTACCCTGCCACCGGCAAAGGCGGCACCACCACGAGCAGTGTGGCAGGACATGCAGTTACCGGCACGCACCAGGTATGCTCCGCGAACAACCAACTCAGCAGCGTTCGCGGCATTGGGAACATGCGCCTGCGCAAGCGCTGCCTGATGATCGTCCACCACATAATAACCATATGCCGCCACACTGGCAGCACCCAGCAAACTCACCGACACCAGCGCCAGCAAAATCAATAAAAATCTTTTCATGTGGTTCTGTCGTATCTGGATTTAGCGAGGAATACTGCCGCAAGACAGCGGGAACTGACGCCCACCGGTATCAGTAGATGTCAATGCTATTGCGTCTGTTGGCACATGCTGCGCCGCCAGCCAGGCAGCAATCGCTGAAATATCCTGGGGCTGCAGTTTGGCTGCCACTTGCTGCATGCAATCTGGCGCATGCGCCTTGCGGCTGCCGGTTTGCCAGGCACCCAGTTGCGCAATCAGGTAATCCCGGGGTAAACCCAGCAAACCCGGAACATATGGTGCCAGACCGGTTAGTTTGTCGCTATGGCAGGCAATACAGGCAGGCAAATCACGTGATTTATCGCCATTCAACACCAATTGCCGGCCCTGCTCCAGCGCGGATGCCGGTGCATCAGTTGCCTGCGGCGCAGAATAGGGAGGATGCTGATTTGAAAAATATTCCGCAATTTCTTTCAGGTAGGCGTCCGACATATGGGCGACCATGTAACGCATGGCAGGATAAGCGCGCTTGGCATCACGGAAATTAAGCAATTGATTATAAAGATAACCTGCTGGCTTACCCGCTATCCTGGGGTAAAAACCATCCGTGCCAGCCCTCCCTTCAGCACCGTGACAGGCAGTACATGCCTTCAAGCGCTGGGCCAGGGTATCCGGAATATTTTGTGCCACAGCAAAAACCGGCACAAGCAATATGGTTGAAAAAAGGATGTTTCTGCAGCAGGAAGAAAAAAAGCGGATAGTCACTACCATCATCAAGGCAGACAAAAAGAGGCAAAGAGCATAGCTTATCAGCTTGCCCGGATTATTTCTCAAGACCCGCCCGGACCGTGATGCAGATCAAACTGCCTTCAGTTTTACTGACCAAGTCAAGCAGAATTTGCCATTTCATGGAAAAGATCAGGATAAATAATAAAGACAGCGGCGCAATATCTGCTTCTGGCATGGGACATAGATGGATAAGCGATCACTTAGCCTGCCACCTGAAAACTTTCTGCATAGAAAAGCAAAGTCTTGCTTGTCAAGAAGGCCCAAGCCGAGGATAATTCTGCCCTTTCGTCTCGATTTGAGACTCAGATTCAGCATGATGAGATTGGCCCGCTTTAATTCACTTAATCTTCACTTAAGCTTCATTTAATCAGCGGGCTTTTTCATCCGCGCCGCGCCTGCCGTTGATCTGTTACTGACTGTTATTGACGATCGCCTGCAGCTTTTTCGCCTTGCTATTGCCAAACACTTTTGACAAGCATTTGTTGTCGTATTCGAATTTGTTACATGAAAAACAGCTCAACTGACTCAACCATTTCTCCAGCAACAAAAACAGGATCCACGCTCACATTAGGTAAAAAACCATCACTGCAACTGAACCGCAGTGCACCGACTATTTCGCGCACAACGACAGTACAGATGGTCGTGCCAGTCGCCGATATCACTGAAGAGATACCGACACTGGTTTCTGCACCGGTAACGGTCATCACCAAGCGCCGCTCGCGCCTGCAAATGACAGGCGCCGATACGGGCGCGGCCGATACGGCAGAAACAGTCACACCTGCTGACAATGACAGCCCTGCTTTGCTTGCTGGCGACAGCAACGACCAGGCAGATGAAGGCATGCCAAACAATGCCCAGGCAACGCAGGCGCGTGAAGAAAGCATCGTCGCAGACAGCAAGCCAGAAACTGGCGATACAGATGCCGCAAAACCGCGTGTGGTGGTTATTCGCAAGACCGCGCCTAAACTGGCCAAGAAATTGCTACTGGCAGACCAGCAGACAGCTACACCGGCAGTCATTAAACGTGAGGCACGCATAGGTTCGGGCAAGCTGGCACCACCAGCACCGGTAGTGACACTGAAACCAGTGTCACCAGTGTCACCAGCGCCATCATTCCAGGCAGCAGCCATATCTGCTGCCGCACCTGTCATTGTGCCCATAGCTGCTTCTGTAAGCGTCGCCGCGCCCGCCGTCAGCAGTATGGCGGATATTGATACCTCGGCTTATATCTTGCCGGCGATGCGGGAGCCGGCAAAACGTGGCCGCAAGTCATCCGAATTCAATTTTGAAAACGATGAAATCCTGGCGTTGAATGCAGCAGAATCCGCAGAAATGAAACGTGCGGCACGTGCCAAGGCCAAGAAATCTAGCGCAGGCGGTTCTACCAGTATTGCCAGTACCGCCAACAGCGAAGAACAGCTTGACCAATATCGCAAGCAACTGACCAAATTGATCAACCTGGGTAAAGACCGCAGCTACCTGACCCATGCTGAAATCAATGATCACTTGCCAGACGATGTTGCTGACGCCGAAATGATACAGGGCGTCATCAGCACCCTGAATGACATGGGTATCGCTGTATACGACAGTGCTCCCGATGCGGCGATGCTGCTGCTGAGCGATAATGTCGCCACCAATGTCAGCGAAGACGAAGCTGAAGCAGCCGCAGCAGCGGCACTGGCCACTGTGGATTCCGACTTTGGTCGCACCACCGACCCGGTACGCATGTATATGCGCGAAATGGGTGGCGTAGAACTGTTGACACGTTCAGGCGAAATCGAGATTGCCAAGCGCATAGAAGATGGTCTGAAAGACATGGTACAGGCGATCTCTGCCTGCCCCGGTACGATACAGGAAATCCTGGATATCGCTGACAAGATATCCAAAGACGAAATCCGTGTCGATGACATCATAGACGGTTTGCTGGACCCCGATGCCACAGATGCACTGGCGATAGTACTCAGCGATGCCGATGAGCTGGACGAGCTGGATGACGACGACGATGCAGTAGCCGACAATGCCAACGGCATCAGCGACGAACAATTGCAACAGTTAAAAACCACCGTGCTGCAAAAATTTGCGGTGGTCGGCATGCGCTTTGAGCAAATGCTGGCAGCCCGCGCTGCAGACGGTTATCAGTCACCTGCCTATCAACAGGCACAGCAAGCCATCACGCGTGAATTGCAAGGCATGCGCTTCAGCGTCAAAACCGCAGAAAAACTGTGCGATACCTTGCGCAAGCAAATGAAGACCCTGCGCCAGACAGAAAAGCAGATGCTGGAATTGATGGTCAACAAATGCGGTATGCCCCGCGCCTATTTTGTTGAGCATTTCCGTCAGAACGCCTGCAATCCAGAATGGTTGAACCATGAAATCAATGGCACATCCAGTTATGCCGCCATCCTCGGCAGGAATATCCACGCTGTGCGCGAGTTGCAACAACGACTGATCGATCTGGAACAGAATGTTCGCCTGCCTTTGAGTGACCTGCGCGAGATCAACAAGCAGATGGTGGCGGGTGAAAAACGTTCCAGCGAAGCCAAGGCTGCCATGACCGAGGCCAACTTGCGCCTGGTCATTTCCATCGCAAAAAAATACGTCAATAGAGGCCTGCAATTCCTTGACTTGATTCAGGAAGGCAATATCGGCCTGTTAAAAGCCGTTGATAAATTTGAATACCGTCGTGGCTATAAGTTCTCTACCTATGCGACCTGGTGGATCAGGCAGGCAATTGCACGCGCTATTGCCGATCAGGCACGTACCATACGTGTGCCGGTGCACATGATAGAGACTATCAACAAAATGAACCGCGTCAAACGCCAGTTGCTGCAAACCAGCGGGCTGGAACCTGAACCGGCAGCGATCGCCGAAAAAATGGGCCTGCCAGAAAACAAGGTACGTGAAATCCTGAAGATTGCCAAAGAACCGGTGTCGCTCGATGTCCCTATCGGCGACGATGGGGATTCGCAACTGGGTGATTTCATTGAAGACAGCATGACTCTGTCGCCGATGGCCGCAGCCATGCAGGCATCGGTACAGGAAAAACTGAAGGAAGCCCTGGATTCACTCAGCCCGCGCGAAGCCAAGGTCTTGCGCATGCGCTTTGGCCTGGAAACCAGTACTGAATTTACGCTGGAAGAAGTGGGCAAGCAATTTGAAGTCACGCGCGAGCGCATACGCCAAATTGAATCCAAGGCAATGAAAAAACTACGCCACCCTGCACGTGCCGATCATTTGAAGAGCCTGATGGAAAGTAGTTAAGCCTCACCGGCTTTTCAGCGCGTTAAAAAAGCACTGCTCTTTAAAAGACAGTGCTTTTTTATTGGTGAACGTTAAAGCCGTCTGACGAGTTACATCATTAAAAACGACAGGGCAAACTGCACCTGCTCCAGTCTTTGTGCGGTGCTGCCCTCCACCAGCAGGAAAGGAATTTCCCGGTCATCCAGCACATTCAACACTTCTTCATGAATCAACTGGCGCACGGCAGCCGATTCGCGTTGCAGACCATCCGGCATCCACGGAAAATCCGGGGCGGTCACGATGGTAAAGTCATACTGATGGCCCAGATCCAGTGCATCCAGTTCGGCACCGGCATCGCCAAAATAATGGCGGCTATAAATGGCGGTCATGCAGGGGCCGGTATCGCAAAACAGCCAGTCTTGCGCTTTCCCGGCCAGTTCGGCTTCACGCTGCAACTGTGCGCGGGCGATCAGAATCTGCTCCTCTTGTCTTGGCACGCGCTGCTGTTGCTCAACAAACTCACGCAAGTATTCAGGCACCCACACGGTCTGGTAATGCGCCGCCAGCGCCTCTGCCAGAATGGATTTGCCGGACGATTCTGCCCCCAGAATCACAACACGGTTTACTGTGGACATGCTTTACTCCAGGCGCGCAGGCCCATGATCGCCATCACCACGAAAATGCCATACAGAACGGCAGTCAGCGTCAGGCCTTTATAGATATACAAGGCCACATACAGGACATCGACGATGATCCAGACATGCCAGTTTTCGACTTTTTTCCGGCTCAGCAAGACCTGCCCGAGCAAGCTGCCGGCAGTCAGCAAACCATCGGCATACGGCACATCGGTATCAGTGCAGTATTTGAGGAAGCCAGCCAATGCCACAAATGCCAGCAGGCAGGCCGCAAGCGCCTGCCATCGGTCATGGTTGTTGAGCCTGGTCACCGGCAATGCAGCAGACTGCCCATCACCGCGCAGCCATAACAGCCATCCCCAGATGGATACACCAATAAACACAAACTGCAAACCCATATCGCCATACAATTTGGCGTCAAAAAATACCACCGCATATAAAGCGGATGACAGAATGGAAAACAGCCAGGCCCAGTGCAACTGCCGTATATTCAAGGCAACGGTGATGATGGACAGGACAAAGGACAGCAACTCCAATAACGTCGTGCTGAACCCGAACAGGGGAAGTGGATCATTCATCTTGCATACATGGGGCAAATATTAAGTGCTGATATTGAGTGCTGACATTAAGCTGACGAGCCCGCATTATCGGCGAAAGTGTCCAGAATTCACAGGAGAATGTCGCCAAATCCAGCCCGTGAGATACCAGATCAGGCAAAATTCAGACGGTAATTGCCCTGGACAGCAATATTTAGATTGTGAGATAGCGCGCTTATCCGCTATATTTCTAAGCGACTGTTGCAAAATTAACTTGAACCGGGCGATTTGTCTGTCATCTTCATTTAGCAACAGCCTCTAAACACATTATTGAAGCAAATTTCATGAAAAAACAACGCGGCTTTACTCTTTTGGAAATGATGCTGGTGATTGTAGTGATCGCCACACTGGCAGCCCTGGCTATTCCATCGTATTTATACAAGATCGTCAGGGAACAGATAGAAGCTGCGATTCCCCTGGCAGATATTGCTAAAAAACCCGTTGCCGCCGCCTGGCTGGTGGAACAGAAATTCCCGGCAGACAATACCGCCGCAGGCTTGCCCATGGATGACAAGATCGTCAGCAACCTGGTGAGCTCGGTTGCCATCAAGGATGGCGCTATCCATATCACCTTCGGCAATAATGCGCATTCTGCACTCAGGGGGAAAATCCTCAGCCTGCGCCCTGCTGTGGTTGAAGATGCCCCTGTGGTGCCGGTCGCCTGGGTCTGTGCGGCGGCACCAGTGCCGGACAAGATGACGGTCAAGGGAGTAGACAGAACCACGATTCCGGCAGTCAACCTGCCATTAAATTGCCGCGCCAAGCTTGGCAAATAAACTCAAGATATTGCTACTACTGTCTGAATTATTCTTTATTTATCGGTGGTAGAAAAATGGGCACTAACTGTGCCCATTTTTTTGCTCAAGCAGAAAATCGCATTTCTATCAAATTCAGAACTTGTGTTCAAACATCACTCGTGCAGCCACCGTAGTAGGTGTCGTGTTTGTCTGGCGAGTGGTGCCTTTGCTGTCGCTGTAAATGCTGGCATTGATATTGTCCTGGTGCAGGGCATTCCCTATTGATACACGCAGATTGGTTTTTGCATCAAACTTCCACAAGGCATATAAGTCCAGTACACGCTTGGGCACAGAATAACTGCTTTGCTCTTTTGGATAGGGCAACGATTCTTTTGAAATACGTACCAAGCCGCCATCCTGGAAGCTGGCATTGCCGCCTATGGTCAAAGGCAACTTGTCGAGCTTGTAATCAATACCCAGGTTGGCACTGATAGGTGTCTGTGAATCGAGGCGATTATTCGGGCCTGACACGGCACTCAAATTGGACCAGTTAAACGACAGGTTGGCCCTGAAATCAATTGCTGGCGCATTCGCCATCACGGACTTCAATGGAAATTTGGCTTCCAGTTCTATGCCTTTGGTGGTGGCCTGTCCACTATTGACCGGCTTAGCAACATATTTTCCATCGACATCTTTAGACACATCTGTACGAGTAATATCGTCGATCCTGCGCATGAACACACTGGCACTGAGCATGCCGCCACCAGGCAGGTAATGTTCATACGCCATATCCAGACCCCAGGCCAGTTCCGGCTTCAGGTTAGGGTTACCCATGTAATCGGGACTGGTGGCACTGTTATTATTAGAGTAGGAGCGGCGCGGAATCAGGCGACCGGTATCAGGTGCCTTGTAGGTACGGGTAATACCCAATCTGACTTGGTCATTTTTACTGTCCGGCAGCTTATACAGCGTCTGCAATATCGGGCTCCAGACGCTGGATTTATTATGTACTTCGCTATAAGTATTACCCTGACTGCGGGTGTCCAGTCCTTCCCAGCGTAAACCGCCATAGACCGACCATTGCTTGGTCACATTCCACTCATCCTGGGCGAACAGAGCCAGGCGTGTCACATCGGCAGTAAAATTTTCATTAAGGGGAGGAATTGCAACTAGTTTTTTGTCAGGGTCAGTACTTGGGTCAGTAACTATATCAGTTTGCTCACGGGTCTCGCCGCGCTTGCTGTAAGCACCGTCCCAGCCAAATACAAAGGAATGATTTTCGACAAAGGGTGCACTGTACTTGCCACTCATGGTGATGCCCTTGTCCGTACCGCCAGAAGTCGATTTACGGTCCAGTATCTGCACATTGCCAATGTTATAGCCCAACAGCCCCACATCAGACGTACGCTTGTTGTAGTTGACCCCCAGCTTGAAATCCAGTTTGGCACTGTCTGCCAGCTTGTGTATCCAGTTCAGGTTGGTACGAAACATGGTAGCGTCAGACTGAATTTGCTGATTATCGCTTGCATAAGTCGCCGGGGTACCAGTCGATGAATCACGATTATGGCCAACAAAACGAGTCGCATTGATAAAACTCTGCGTCGTCACGGTATCGCCGTTTTCCAAATTCCAGTTCACCCTTGGTGAAAATCCCACATTGGTGAAAGTTCCCCAACCCAAGCTGTCGGTATGACGCAGCAAATTGGACTCACCATTGGCATTAGTACCCACTTCATCTGAATAGCTGGGGCGTTCATACTGGCCACGGTTCAGGTTGCCTGACAAGGCATAAGACATACGTCCAGACTTATCTGAAACCTGATAACTCAGATTTTCACCAAATTTGCCACCATCTTCAAACAATCCAGCTTTCAATTCTTTTTGCGCCGTCTGCACACTTTTCTTCAGGACGATATTGATGGAGCCAGCAATAGACTGGGTGCTCAATTCGGCTGTCGCAGCACGAATGATTTCTATCCTTTCTATCATGTCAGGCGACAGGGAATCCAGGGAAAAACCGGGTGGGCTGGGCTCACCATTCAACATGATCTGGGTATACCCTGCACCCAGCCCACGCATGCGGATGTCTCCACCACGTCCCTGTACGCCCCCCATGGTCACGCCAGGCAGACGTTTCATGACTTCACTGACAGTGGTGTCACCGTAGCGCACGATATCTTCCTGCGTCACGACTATTTTGGTGGCGGTATCCTGGCGACGTTCGTCATAATTGCGGGCCCCCTGCACTTCGACTTTTTGTATTTTTGGATCGGTTTTTTCTGTTTTTTCTGTCGATTCTGCCGGTCCTGTTTTTACTGGATTGGCTTGCTGCGCCATAGTTGGCTGGCTGAATGCCGCCATGATTGCCAGGGACAGGATAGTTGGACGTAAAGAAATATTCTTGCTTTGCATATAAATATTATTGTTGCAATAGTGGTAAATGGTGAGCCTTGGACCATACCACAACAGGCAAAGTTCCGTGTCGCAACAAGGCCTTGCGTCAACTTCTTGAGCGATTGCCTGATGCATCTGTTGCGTCTGTGACAAAACCTGATCTGCCGCCAGACCACATCCATCTAAAGTGATTTCGAAACAAAGGAAACATAGACTTACATTCTGGCTGTCAACGCCAGACGCGGTCGCGCATTGTATGCCTATGAGATCAAAAAGGAGAACATCATGCGCATTCATCGTCTGGCCATGCTGGCATTGCTGGCCGCCACATTGAATCTGTCCGGTTGCGTTGTATTACCAGCGCATGGCTATGTGGCAGGCCCGTCCGTGGTCGTCAGAGCGCCGCCCATCGTCATCGACAATGGCCCTTATTGGGGTGGTGGTGGCCGACACTGGCGCCGCTGGTAAGCTGGATAAACTGGTGTACTGCAAAGCTTAGCTACAGGCATGGCTGCGGCTCTGTCAGGCAGTTTATTCAAACATAGCCGTGATAATGACGGGGGCATTCTGGGTCAGTACTTGCCCCTTGTCAGCCACATCAGTAAAACGGATGTGGGCAATTTTATTTATCTTGGGTAATTCATTTGAAAATGGATTGCCATCTTGTACCGGCAGCGCACTCGTCTGCTGTGTCCCATTCCTGAACCGTATCAGCGCCTGGGCGATATTGCGCCCATAGGCAAATTTAACCCCTGTACACTTTTTGCCAGCTACCGTGGCATCGTCCTCGTTTTTCAGGTAGGCCCATGCCTGCTCGCAAGCCGCACGCAATTCTGTCATTTCATAGACGCCATCGGCTCTGGGAATGATGGAAACCCTGGACTGGAACATCAACTGTTCGGGCGCATGATTGACGACCAATGCGGCATTTTCGTCATAAGCCGACTTCAATAAGGGAAAATTGGCACGGCCTGCTGCGTCGAGTGGCAAGCCAAGACGCATGCTCTTGCTGACCAGTGTCAGTTCCAGATCGTCCGGCGCATAATTACCCTGCCTGGTCAGTATCTGAAAATGATTTTGTATGAGATTTTTTGGCTTGCCGTATTTTTCAAAACGTATCATCAGCTTGTAGACATTGCGATAGCTGACCCATTCAGCTTCCGGCTTTTTCACCTGTTCCTGTGCCGCTGGCTTATGGCTTGCCTCCGCGCCTGGCAGCTGCGCAGACGCTATCCCTGATACCAGGAACAGCGTTGCAAAGAATGAGGAATAAGCAATGATCATACGTTTTAAAACTGATTAATATCGATAAGCCAGACCAGAATACACGGTCACATAATTTCTCTTACCCAGCCACAGACTGTCTTTGCCACTATCAAACTGATGGGTTGTTGTCACATGTGAGGTCAGCATCCATGCCGGACTGAATTCCCAGTTCCAGTTCAGGCCCAGGTAGGCGTTCCTGACATTGGCATCTGTCTGGTTCTGCATCCTGGACATAGGCGTAGCCAAACTATTACCGCTAGATGTCGTCATGTCTGGGTCAAAGCGGACACCGGACTGATCATAAGAGCGGCTGCTCCAGGCCAGGCCGGCAGACAGGGCAATCCCATGATGCAACTCCAACTGGTGGTAACTGCGTGCTTCCAGATTGATGTAATTGCTTTGTTTGTCTGCCACTTTCCCCAGCAGGAACTTGGAACTCAAACGTAATCTGGCCAGCGGGTAGTAATTTAAAAAACCACCCACCTGAAAACTGCCGTCCACATCACCATAGCCTGCCAGTTTGCGCGCGGCAGATGCGCTGCAACCGCGCTGATACGCCAGCAAAGGGCCGAATTCAACACGGTCAAATGGGCTCATGTGCAGGCCCAGATTAGCGTTGCGCAAGAACAGGCCATTACTCCATTGCATTTGCACGTTAGGCATGACACGCGTGGTTTGCTCACCGCCTAGTTCACAACTGGGTTCAGAAATCACCCCCAGCCCCACATATTTGTCAGAACTGCCGTCAGGCAGCATGGTGGCCGCTGGAGTCTGGGCGAAAACAAGCTGCGCGACACCGGATAAAAGTAAGAAAGAAATAGATTTCATGCTGAATGATTTTTTAGTTAGGATAGCCAGCCTATTGTAAACACAGTAGAAATCCCAGTCTGTCTTTTTATCGCGACCAAGATGGATGACGCCATGGAAAACTTGGCGGAAAATATCCCATGCCACTAAAAACCTGTTTACGATCTTACTGCGCGAGCGTGATCAGGTTCTAAGGTATGGTGGCATTACCGGAGATCACGTCGACATACAGACGCACATAATTCTTTGCCATCAGGTCTGCAGTAAACACGGATTCATATCTTTGTTGTGCCAGTTGCCCCATCTGCATGGCCTGACGCGGGTTGTTCCACAATTGTGTCATGGCGGCACGCAAAGCCAGGGGATCATCCGGTGGTACTACCAGACCTGTTTCATCCGCGATGTTGATATAGCTTGTCCCGGTACCTATTTCGCTGGATATCATGGGCTTGGCAAACATCGCGCCTTCCAGCAATGAAATGCCGAATGCTTCCGAACGCAAATGGGAAGGAAACACCAGGCCATAACACAAACTCAGCAAGGCGATTTTATCTTCTTCCGGCAACGCCCCCAGGAAGTGGACATTCGTCAGTTTCAATCCCTGTGCCTGCTGCTTCAGCGCCTGTTGTTCGGGGCCATTGCCAACGATGACAACGGGTATATCCGAATCCGCCACGGCCTCCAGCAAAATATGCAAGCCCTTGTAATAACGCAGCATGCCTACAAACAGGAAAAACCGTTCACCGAAACGCTGGCGCCAATGGGCAACCACCGCAGGCGATGGTTCAGGATAAATGCTCTTGTCCAGGCCATAGGTTATGACCTCGGTCTTGTCGCGGTAACGATGCAGAATCGGGCTTGTGGACAAATAATTGGGCGAAGTAGCCACTATCCTGTCCACATCGTTCAAGAACCAGTGTTTCAAAGGTTCGTAGACCTTCAGTAAAAATTTCTGCCTGACGATGTCGGAATGATAGGTCACGATACTGGGTTTCCTGATTCTGCCGATGAGATGCATCAAATCCATAAAAGGCCAGGGAAAATGATAGTGAATGATGTCTGCACTATTCGCCAGTTCAATGAAACGCGAGAGTGCCTGACATGAAAATCCAGTCGACGCAATTTCAAAATTCTGCCTGACCCTGTGTACCTGATGTCCTTCCAGTTCAAGTTCAAGCTGGCCCTTGCTGCGCGTCAGGGTAAGTACTTCATTACTGACACCGAGGCGCGTCGTACCGACAGCCAGTTGCCGTATGACTTGTTCTATCCCGCCAAAGGTATCGGGATGATAAGTGCGATAAAAATGTAAGACTTTCATTAGAACTCATTTCATAAATAGGGTTGAGATGCGTTCTACAAATCCCGGCTCGCCTGTTACTGCATGTCCTCTATTCCCACCAACTCCAGACCACTTGGCAGGCTTCTCTTCAGTACGAGCTGCGTGTCGTATTCCTGCGCAAATCAGCCTCTACCATCATCTGGCACAACTCTTCCAGCGTGGTTGTGGTTTCCCAACCCAGGACCGTTCGGGCTTTGTGCGGATCGCCTATCAGCAACTCGACTTCGGCCGGCCGATACAATGCGGGATTGACTTTCACCAGGGTCTTGCCGGTTTTGCGACAAATGCCGACTTCATCTTCACCTGTTCCGCGCCAGTGCACTTGGCGGTCTGCCGCCCAGAAAGCCAGCTCCACAAAATCACGTACGCTCTCGGTGCGATTACTTGCCAGCACGAAGGTGTCTGGTATGTCGGCCTGCAGCATGCGCCACATGCCTTCGACATATTCTTTGGCATAACCCCAGTCGCGCTTGGCATCCATATTTCCCAGTTCCAGGCAATCCAGCAGACCCAGGCGAATTTTTGCAACGCCATCAGTAATCTTGCGGGTAACAAATTCGCGCCCGCGCAAAGGCGATTCATGGTTGAACAAGATGCCACTGCTGGCGAAAATATCGTAGGATTCACGATAATTGATGGTCATCCAGTGTGCATATAACTTGGCTACACCGTAAGGGCTGCGCGGATAAAACGCCGTGGTTTCAACCTGGGGAATGGCTTGCACCTTGCCAAACATTTCCGAAGTCGATGCCTGATAAAAACGGATCTTTTTATTAACGATGCGTATGGCTTCCAGCAAATTCAAGACCCCCATGCCCGTAATCGCCATGGTGGTGACTGGCTGTTCAAACGACACGCCGACAAAGCTTTGTGCCGCCAGATTATAGACTTCCGTCACATTGGTATTTTGCAGCAAACGTATGCTGCTACTCAGGTCGGTCAAGTCATATTCCACCAGGTGCAAATTGGGGTGGTGGCGGATACCCAGCTCTTCCATACGCCAGAAATTGACCGAACTGGTACGGCGATAACTGCCAAACACCGTATATCCCTTGCGAATTAGCAGTTCTGCCAGATAGGCACCATCCTGTCCTGTAATACCTGTAATTAATGCTCTGCTACTCATTCGCCCTTCTCGCTTGTTCCTGAAGCTACCGATAAAAAAACACCATGCGAGAATGATAGTGACAGTGAGAAAACAAGTCGTCCGCGAGTTGTCGCGCAAATGTCATGAATTTGTAATGGGGCTTGGGCAGGACGGCTCAAGCAAAGCGCAGTGACGAAGATTGCAGGAATAGCATGCCCAGGAAGCTGGACGCATATCCTGTTCTTGTCCAGCTTTTGTCCATTTCTAGCAATGAAGTTCAGGTAGTCCCTGCGACAGCTTCCGGGGTGGCAGGAAGGCACACCACGAATCTGGCGCCCCCCATGGGGCTGTCCTCTACGCTAATGCGGCCACCATGTGCCTGTATGGCTTTGTGGGTGATCGCCAGGCCAAGCCCAAAGCCACCGGTTGCCCTGTCACGACTGCGGTCCAGCCGGTAGAAAGCATTGAAAATTTGCTCACGCTCTTGCGCAGGTATGCCTGGGCCGTCATCATCGAGCATGATAATAATATCCCCATCGTCATTTTTTGTGAGCGTCAGGGCGATATGCCCACTGGCGTATTTGCCGGCATTTCTAAGCAAATTACTGACGGCCCTGGCCAATAAACGCTGGTCACCTGTCATGCAGCCCACCTCATCCAGAAACAAGGTATCAAGCTTAAAACCTGACAATTCATGTTGCAAGCCGTCCAGGCAAGCCCGCAGACAATCTGCGACGACGAATTCGCTCAGTTTCAATGCGGGTTGCTGGTCGAGTTTGCTGAGACTCAATAACTCGGTTACCAGCGCATTCAATTCAAGCAGGTCAGCTTCCATGGCGGCGGCACGGGTTTCCAGTTTGGGATCGCTGGCTGCATTGCGCAACAGTTCCAAACCAAATTCCAGGCGGGCGATGGGTGTGCGCAATTCATGCGAGACCGAATGTAGCAGATTTTTCTGCGCATCCAGCAGCCCTTCTATACGTGCTGCCATCTGGTTCATGCGTTGGGCAAGGGGGTGGATGCTGTCGCTTTCACGCGTCTGTGCACGGATTTTCAGGTGTCCTTCACCAAATTCGTCAGCGACTTTTTCCAGTGCCTGTAAGCCGCGCCAGTGGGCACTGGACCAGATAGCAATCGGTATCAGCAGACAGAATGCGACAATAATGTAACGCAGGACTTCAGTCCGTATCACGGGTATCACATCGATGGGCAATTCTTGCGCATGCAAGACTTCTTCATCGCTGCCTATGTAACGCTGCCCGTGCAAGTCAACGCGGCGGTAAAAGGATTTACCCGCGATATCGATCACCACGTCACCGCGCATGAATTGTGCTTTTTTTTCTGCAGCGACCTGTAGCAGCGCACTTTGCAGGGAAATCAATTCCAGCTTGCTGTGGGTAATTTCGCGGATTTTATTCAAACGCACCAGCCATTCGTCAGGGCCAGCCTGATCGACATACTGCGTGAGTAAAAAGACTTGCCCTGCGGCCTGTTGCTGTGCAACTTCTTCCAGCGGATCACCAAAGAAGCTACGGATCACGACGTAGACAGCAATGGTGGCGACACTGATGGACAGCATTACCAGGATGGAAAAGCGCAGGAACAGGCGATTCATGGCCTATTCCCAGGCTGATGGGCTGAACAGATAACCCTCTCCCCAGACGGTCTTGATTTTATCGGCATGGGTATCATCAAATTTGCGACGCAGGCGGGAGATTTTATTGTCGATGCTGCGATCCAGTCCATCGAATTCTATACCCCGCATCTGTATCAATATATCGTTGCGCGACAAGACTTTGCCTGCGGCTTCGGCCAGGACCAGCAACAACTTGTATTCTGCACTGTTGAGTATCACATTCTGCGCGCGCCAGAACACGCTACGATCACGCCGACACATCCTGAATGCGCCAAATACCAGATCCTCACTGTCATCAAGCGGCATTTCCTTGATCCGTCGCAACAAGGCACGCAGACGGGCCAGCAAGATGCGTGGCTGTACCGGCTTGTTGACGTAGTCATCTGCACCCTGCTCCAGCCCGGATACTTCATCAAAGGCATCTTCGCGCGCCGTCAGTATCAGGATGGGCACAGCACTGACAGCACGCAGTTGTCGGCAGACGACCATGCCATCCAGTCCTGGCAGCATCAGGTCGAGAACCACCAGGTCGGGCAAAGTCTGTTGAAAATGCGATAGCGCAATATCACCCCGGCTGACAAGGTCAACGGTAAATTCATATTCGCCCAGATATTCGGCGATCAGATTGGCAAGCTTGGCATCGTCTTCCACCAGCATTACACGAAACATGGCATCTCTCCTTTGCCGGCATTGTAGTAGAGCTCGCCTCAAAATTGCGAGAAATGCCAGGCAAAATGCGGCCAACTTACAATTTTCAGACAATTCAGCCTACCGGGCTGCTTACAAATTTACGACAAATATCCGACATTTCGGGACTGATTTACGGCGGACAGCTCGCTATGCTCTCGGGCAACTCACGTACTTATGTATTTACCTAAGCATGTACCGAATCATGTATTCAATTTAAAAGGACAAAGTATGAAACTTCGCCCAGGGCTGATCTCTTTTCTGCTTGCCACTGCCTTGCTCAGTGCCTGCGGGGGTAGCAGCAATTATGTACCTGCGCCCACACCGGTGCAGATCAATATCGATTTCAATAGTGAACCAACGGGCTGGACATCCGGTACTTCAGATTTTTCGGTGGCAACCAAGCCTACGGATATGGTCACTGAATATCGCCCCCTGCCCACCCCCTTGTCCGGCAAGGGCCTGTATGCATTTGCTACCAACCGCAGTGACGACCTGTTTACCTATATCAAGAAAAAGTATAGCGGCTTTGCGCCAAATACCGAGTATGCACTGCGTTTTCAAACCACCATCGTGAGCAATGTCGCCAGCGGCTGTTTTGGCGTCGGTGGCTCACCGGGCGACAGTGTCTGGCTATTTGCCGGTGCCGCGTCAATTGAACCGCTGACCATACAGAAAGGAGATGAATATGTGATGAACATCGATCGTGGTGGCCAAAGCGGCTCGGGCAAATCAGCCCAGGTTCTGGGAACCATAGGCAATGCCAGCACCGACTGTGGACGCGCTCCGTATATGGAGAAAAAGCTCGACAATCAGACCGCGTTGAATGTCAGGGCCGATGCCAGCGGCAGCCTGTGGCTATTGTTCGGTTTTGATTCCGGCTTTGAATCCGCCAGCCATATTTACTATAAGAGCATCAGCATACAGGCGACACCTTTGGGTACCTGAGAACTTGCGCAAAGTGGAAGGCGGCTTGGTTAGGCTGCCTTCCCTGCGTGTGGCCACAGTAGAAAATAAACGGCTTCATTTTTCTGGCTAGCCATCCTGATTAATTCTGCTGATCAAGCTTGCCAGTGTTGGTGCAGCCTTGTCGTTTTCCACCTGGCAGGTACCAGCATTTTCATGACCACCACCACCAAATTCCAGCATTAAGGGGCCGATATTGGTTTTGGATGTGCGGTTCAAAATCGACTTACCGGTTGCAAACACGGTATTCTGATTTTTCAGCCCCCACAATATGTGAATCGAAATATTGGTCTCCGGGAACAGGGCATAAATCAAAAAACGGTTGCCTGCGTAGATGGTGGTTTCATTGCGCAAGTCCAGCACCACCAGATTTTTGTGTACCGTGGCACAGCGCTGTATCTGCTCCTTGCATTTCTCTTCATGCTCAAAATACAAATCCACCCGTTCTTTCACATCAGGGTTCAGCATGATTTCGTCTATGCTCTGGGTCTTGCACAGCACAATCAATTCCATCATCAGATTGTAGTTAGAGATTCTGAAATCACGAAAACGCCCAAGGCCGGTACGCGCATCCATCAAAAAATTTAACAAATCCCAACGCTTGGGATGCAATACTTCATCCTTGTTGAAACGCGCGGAATCCCCCTTGTCTACTGCAGCCATCATGTCGTCCCAGGACGCGGGAAAAGACTTCAGACCACCGTAATAGTTATAGACTACGCGTGCCGCAGAAGGGGTGTCCGGTTCAATCACGTGATTGTTTCTTGTCGTACTGGCATTGCGCAGGGTTTCGGATAAATGATGATCAAATGCCAGATGAACGCCTTCGACATACGGTAAATTGGTACTGATATCGTTTTCCGTGACTGCAATCTTGCCATCCTGCATGTCTTTGGGATGAACAAACAAGATATCGTCGATCAAATCCAGATGCTTGAGCAAGACCGCGCAAACCAGTCCGTCAAAATCGCTGCGGGTGATCAATCGGAATTTTTTGGGTGTGGCAGACATGAATACTCCCTCATTGATAGGTGGTAATTCGCTGTTGGACGAGATGGATTTTAACGAATCAGCATCTGCATCCGAATCTTAAATGTAATCACTTTCTTCGCTCTTGTCTATTCACAAATAAATTGTGCGGATACTGACCAAGATTAAAGTCAAGGAAAAAGCAAAAACGCCGCTTGCAGGCGGCGTTTTTGCTGATATTCCGATAAAACCGGAAATGTTGTCAGGTATTACTTCCAGGTACTCTCATCTGCCGCGAAACTGCCATCATTATTCTTGTCCCAACGTTTGGCACCGGTTGAATCAACCTCTAAAATCCCGTTGCCGGTTTGCGTACCCGTAGGTGTAGCGCGTAAGGTGTACGATTTACTGGTGATCGCTTGCAAGGTGATCGTATAGTAAGTGGTACCCGATTGCGGCGACACGGTGAAAGGCAAGGTCGGTGCCGCGGGTGTTGCCCCCGGCATATAAGACATCGCTTCTGTATGCGTCCTTTCCATAAACTGGGCCAAGGACATCAGATCGGCTTGCGCCGTTGAGCGCCGGCTATTCTGCATGCTGGATCGATAGTTGGTCACAGCGACACCCGTAATAATAGCGATGACGACAACGGCAATCATTACCTCAACCAGGGTAAAACCGGCATTTCTTTTCATCAGTGGCTCCATTATTTTCCGCTAGGCTGTTGCATTACCCAAATTTCAGTAATCACGTTGTTAGCCTGTCCAACTTTTTTCTCAGACGCAACTTTAATACGCGTTCCTTTTTTAATACTGGTCATGGTCGTGGTCTTCTTGCCTTCATGCACCACCACCGACGGTGACACCGTATAGGTAGTCTGGTCTACTGTCACAGTACGTTTTGATGTATCGACGTTCTGCACATACGATGGGGCTGTGCCTGTACTTTGTTTTTGCGCCGCCATGTCCTGCGGTGTAATACTGGCATAGGCCTGGCTACCCAGCACAGACGCCACAAAACCAACTATCAAATAGTGCTGTTTCATATTCATTACTCCTGTCATTACTGGACTTGACGCCACATGATACGTTTTTGCGTAATAGACGATTTTTCAGTCAGATTATTGATACTACCGTCAGATTGGCTGGTCAATTTTTTCTCAGTGGCGAAAGAGCTACCTGTACCTGAACCAGTATTATTCCCATAAGACACACCCTGTTTATTGATCACACGGGGTGTCGATGGAATGGCCGCAGTCTTGACGCCCGCAGTGGACACATCTGTCGACGAGAACGTCGTCGCTGAAACGGTTGGGAAAATCGGATCGGTGATCATGTTACCCGTTACCGCATCCAATTCCATGATCCAGCCACTACCGCCCGAAGCACAGGGGTCGGTACTTGGAATCAATGTAGAGAACACGATATTACTGTCATTCAACAAAGGATCTGTCACCTGACGTTCACCCGAAGTAGGCAGATCAACATACCAGCCTTTTTTATTCAATGGCGTAACAAACATGGTAGAAGCAACACCATTTTGGGAACTGGTACGGAAAGTACTGCCCGCCCCCGATGTTGTGGTGGTATTGATGGTTTGTGCTAACAATACGCTGCGCCCACTGACTGCTGCGTTATTGTCCCATATGGCATAAAAACTTTGTGGCGAGGTATCTGTCAAATCAGTGGCAGCCAAGTATTGCCCTGTCCCAAAATACACCATGTAACCAGAAACAGGGTTACGACCGACCGTGACTTTGCCGGTGATAGGTTGAATCTTACCGGTAGAATCTTTGGCGGTGAACAATGGCAATGGTGCTGCAGTGGTACCAAGGGATGGTCCCCAGGAAGCAGCACTGGTACTGGTCACATCAAATTTCCATACATTACCCAGCAAATCACCACCGTAAATGTAGTCAACAATGTTGTCACCGTTGACGTCCACTGGGGTAACGCTGGCTATACCGTTTGGCGTACTTACACTACCTGTCACCGTGTACAGCTTTTTGATCAGTGCACCAGTCTGGATATCTACAATGTAGATGGCCGCAGCGCCCGTCGCACTGGCTTTACCGTCAGCGGCCGTATTGTTGTAGCCATTGCCAAATACCGCAGCCCATTTACCATTCGCCATCTTGACGATCATCGGTTGGGTATAGGTATAACCCAGGTCATATTCAGTACCGTCATCTGCGTCATTGAATTCCCACAAGACGGTGGTGGCGGCATTGGCTTCAGTAAAAGTGGAAGGATTGGTTACGTCCAGGGCAAAAATACCCTGGCCACCACCACGCAAACTGCCGACCAGCACTGAATGCCATGCACCAGCGTAAAATACGTCGCCGACTGTCGGTGAGCCATCCACAAAGAAGCGGTGCGCATAAGCCGGGTCAGTCAACTTGGACAAGTTGGAATAGACCTGGGTAGGGATGTAGGCGATTTTCTCAGTTCCATCTACAGCACTGAAACCATGCAACATACCGTCATTGGCACCAACATACACCATAGGGGTCCGAGCAGCATTGTTGAGCGCAAAAGTCACATATTTGGCCGATTCCAGACTGTCTGGATAGGTATAAGGTGGTTTGGCGACATACACAGAGTTGGAATCGACGATATCACCCAATACACTTACCGTACGTTTTCTGAACATGGGTGCAGCACCCTCGTTCGATTTGTCACCGCGTAGGTATTGCAGACGCAATTGTCCCTGAGCATCAGCAGTACCGGCTGAATTTTTATTCAATGCCAAAATCTGATTGACATTGATTTCAGTCGTTGCGCTGGGGCTGACCGGGTTGCTCGGCCAGCGGAACGCGACACCACGTCCGGTAGCATTCGTAGTCAACAGATTATTGGTCAGGATGACACGGCCAGTATTCCAGTTCTGCGCATTCAATTTTTGCGCTGCATCCCAGGACAATGACCCCAAGGTGCCTGTTGAGGTAATAGGGTAAGACAATAATTGACCAGTCCAGTCAATACTACTGAACTTACCCTGGAATAGCGCAGAGCCGCTATTGATCTGGGTAGAATTCAAGGACACAGCAGAAGCTGAACCAACCTGGTTCGTTATATTGCCAGCGATCGACTGTATTGCATTATTAAAAGCGGTAGCGTCCGAAGCCAGATAAGCTGTCCCAGTGCCACCAGCAGAGGCCATAGAATTCAACGCAGCAACTGCGGTAGGGTTTTGTACCGTATCACCCAGGCCAACAACATAGGTCTGGATATCTTGCGTACCAAATGATGGTACGGCCGTTGTACGCAGGGCAGTAATCGCCGCAACCGTATCACTCAAAGGCTTGCCCGACGCCCTGTCAGCGGCAGAATATTGATTGCCGGACGTGTCAGCCGTTGCCATACCATCGGTTACCAGCATCGTAAAATTTTTCTGGCAATTGTATTTAACTGGTGTTGAAGCACCAGCAAAATATGTTTTCACTGAGCCCATCGCACCCGGCAAGGGCGTAAAAGTCGATGCGTTTTTAATTTCTGTGGTACTGGTAGTAGCAGTTTCGGTTGCCAGATAAGATATCAGGTTATTGTAATGTGCAGTGGTATCAGCCATTACTGCTTCGTTCAATTTGCCTTTGCCTGAATTTGTACCACCATAGCCCCAGGCGCGAGGCAAATACAATTGGCGGGTAATGGGAGGATTGGATGGTATGTAGCCAGCATCCGTTTCACTCAGGCTTATTGGGCTGCAGGTACCAAGCGGGCAACCGGAGAAGCTACTCGCGGCCCAGGAATTGGTGGCCGTATGGTTACCATAGAATGTATAAGTGGCGCCAGTACCACCAGTCAATGCCCACATCGCCTTACAGTAAGTCAAACCAGTGATCGTCGTGGTTGCGCACTGAGAAGTACTCGGGGAGCCGGTGTACAGCACGTCATTAATCGTAGCGTCATCACCAGATGTGTCATAGGTCACATAGGCACCGCCGGTGAACGGCGTCGGATTAACCACACAAGGCTGACCACCGGGTGTTTTCAAAGGACTACCAGAGCAGCCGTCAGTAAATGTCATGCCTGTCGTACTACCCAGATAGTAGGCATACGTCACATAAAAATTAGTGCTGGTGATGTCAAAAGACATCAAACCCCAGTTAAACGCATTACGGTAATTGGTAATGGTATCGCGCATAACTGTGCGGGCAATGTTTGAACGCGTCGTTGGATCATCACCTGCAATCAGCTTGCCTGCCATGGTACCGTCCATGGATTCTGAATTATCCAAAACCACCAACACGTTTGGCAAGACGGAGTTAGTCACGAACAAAGGCGTCTGTGACAGTACCAGTGCTGCTGCACTTGCCGTACCAGAACTCAGCAGTGTCAATACGCCGGTGAAGATTGCTGTGGTAGGCAATTTCACGAATTGGGTCTTACGAAGAACTCTCATGATCACTCCATCACTTCAGATAAACGGTTTGCAAGGTCACCTGTGCAGAATCAGAACCGCCCCAGGCTTTCACAGTAATTCGATAAGTTGCTTGCGTTGGTGGCGGTGGCCCCCCAACATCCAGCGGACCACCTGCAATATTCGGGATGTTTTCAGCCATCATTTCGATGATATAGCGAGGTTGCTTGGCAACGTTTTGCACCGTCTGGGAGTAAGGCAGTGTCAGATTAGTGTGATTCCAGACATCCAGCGTAGTGTCCAGCCAAACCGGAGTGGAAGTTGCTGAGGGCAAGCATAAACCACCGGTACATGCGGTCGAGAAACCAGAAGTCGGCGTCAGATTGGTATCCACATACAGTTCAGCATCACGCAAAGCCGATTCGGCTGTTTGAAACGCCAGATCCTGGTCGCGGAAATTACCTGCCCCTTTTTCTTGCAACACATTCATCTGCATGGCACTGATACCGATAATGGCCAACAAGCCCACCATCACCAGTACCACGGCCAAAGAGACTCCTTTTTGATGCGCCAGTATCGGTGAACGGGGGCGCTTCATGCTGGTCACAGCTTGGGAGTTATTATTTTTGTTCATTACAAAACTCTGTTTCGCAGGCTAATCGTTGAAGAGAACACAGTGCGCAAACGATAGTCTGTCGCAGTGGTGGCGGTACCATCAAAAGTATAGGTTTGATAGGCTTTCGTTACATTGTCATTGGGCGAGCGGATTAACATGCTAAACCTGATGCTGATCACTTTACTCATATCGATACCGGTAGCATTCGCAGGAACATACGTGTTCGGTGAATAATCACGTTTGGTATTGTCCGTACCGACGGTCGGGTCCATGCCGTAATAAACTTTGAGTCTTTCCACATTCTCGACCAACTCTTCCGCAGCGTTGGTACCAACTATGCGCCACAGCGAAGGGTTGCTACTAAACTGGCTGGGTGCGACATAAAAAGTCGTCGAAGCCAATTTATAGACTTCCGCTCCGCTGGCATAGACCTTTGCCAATGTGTTGTTGACGTTACCGGGACTACCGGCTGCAGCATGAACCAGCGTACCAGTCGTATCAGGTGTACCCGATACCTGGAAAATTGTGGAGATCATGCAATCAGAAATAACCAGCGCGTCATTGGCAGCAAAACCGTTGCCAGTATTGACGGTAACAGCGTCCGTCGCTGCAGTCATGAACGGCGCAATGACGACTGCGGGACTGCCGGTCACACCGCGCAAGGTAACAATATCGCTATTCTTGTCAGCATTGCTTGGTATAGGCAGATCACTTGGAATGTTGGGAGACCATCCAGACCCGGTTCCATCGTAGCCAACCACCTGGGCATCAAGCGGATTGGTGCCGTAATTGTAAGCATACGGCGGACTGGTATTAATACGGTTCACAAATCCGGCAATCTTGGTGACTGTCCAGTCAGAACGACATCCAAAATCACTGGTTGTACGCACGGCTCTGCTCAACACATCCACAGCGGTTCTGCCAGACTCCTGAATTTGTGATTGTTCCTGTTGAACAAAGTAACCCTTGGAACCGGATGCGAAAATGGAACCAGCTACAACAGTGATAATCATGCCCAAGGTCAGAGCGATCATCAGCTCGACAATAGACAAACCTTTTTGACGATACAGGATTGATGAATAGATTTTCATGGCTGAAAATTTGTCGTAAAAATTTGCGGAATTTTTTCACCGTGTGAATCATCCCACCAGATTTTGATGCTATATGTCGTCCCTGTGCCACTACATGTAGGTGAAGTGTAGGTATCAGTAGCAGGATTCGTTGGACCTGTCTGAGTATCAAGACAAATAGCTGCTTTGCCATCGGGTATAGCGTTTGACAGCGCTGTAGTCCATTCATAAAAATCATGCTGCGCCATTTCAGCAGCATTGCATGGGGTAGATACAGCAGAACAACCAGATTGAGGATCCGATGAGGGAATTCCCTTGACCAAATTAAAATAACTCAACCCGGAACGATTGGCACGCATACGATCGGCCATATCATTAATATGCGCTGCTGCAATGGAGCGGTACTTGGCACTGGAATTGGCCCGTATACCAGAAATCTGTAAACCTGCATTTGCCAGCGCCGCCAAAGACAATATCAATATGGCGACCAATACCTCCAACAAGGAGGCGCCGACCATGCGCTTCAAGACAATTTTCTTTTGCGATCTCATATCATTATCCTAAGGACAGGTGACACTGGTAGTTTTATGCACCATGCCCGTGATAAGTACTGATTGGGAAATACCAAAATTCCCGGGAAGTTTGCTATCACACAGCTTAACCACTCCCGAATAACGGGCCTCACCTGTAGATTTGTATTGAATATTCGCCCCGCTATTGAAACCAGTCACGGTAATGACTGAGGTGCCGCCCGAAGCAGCACGGACCTCCAATAGTTCATCCTTACCCACAGTCACAATACCGTCCGCATTTTCGTCAAAAAAGATAATCCGCCCCGTCCCCCAGGCACCCCCGGTACAGCTTGCTCCATCAGAGCTGGGACACATCGTAATCGTGCTGCCTGTCCTGGTTTTGGCCTTGCCTTTCATAAACGCCAGATCTTGCGAAAACAAGGTACTGTCTGCGTTCAGTTTTGTGCGGATGATAATGCGCTGAAAGCTGGGATAGGCAATAGCAGTCAAGATGGACAGGATCACCATGGCGATTAACAGCTCGATCAGGGAGAAACCTCGGGTCTTGCCTGGCAATGTTTTGCGATTGATCATGAAGTTGGGGTCATACCAAAGTTTATCGAATACAACATCATTAGCTTGATAATGAATATAAGATAAAAATACTTCGTTGGCGACGGGAAACAGTTGACCGGTAATATTCGTCCGATAAGCGGTTATAGCCTCTTACGGAAGTGATATTCAACAGTGAAATATGGAGGAGGTATCGTCCGGCATTGAGCCGCAACAAGAATTAAAACCAAGGTGGGATAGCATCAATGCTATGTACGAAAAGAAAAAGCCCCTGGAAACCAGGGGCTTTTTCAGTATTGCTGGCGGAGATGGTGGAATACATATGCCTTGCTGCTACTATATATTCCAATATTTACCTACTTACTTACCCACAAAAAAAATTATGGCTTTTGTGAAGAAGAAAATTAGCATTTGTAAAATTTACAAATATGTCCTACTTTAATCTCTTATTCATTGAAGGTGCAAGTAATCATGAAATTGACAATTGAAGGAAAAACTTATGAAGTTGTGGTGAGGGAGAATTCAGCGGGTATCATTTCCAGCCTGCAAGTATCTTTTGAAGGAAATTCCCGAGAATATGTAATTGCAACTAACGATTCAAAAGAAAACCCTCATTTGTTGTGTTTCGCAGCTGCTGAACAATTCAAAGATTTGAAAAATGACGGTGCGCAACCGACAGATTTGCAAAGAAAATATATAACAATTGCGAGAAACAGTAACCTTGAACTGCCTTTAGGACCTTAGCCAACATCCCTTTTAAAAAGAGAGTAAATCCAAACAACCGCGAAGCCTAGAGGGAAATAAAAGATGACTATCTTTAAGATGGCTGCAATATCAAAAGGCGATACCTCTCCTTTTATTGCTGCTGGAGACAGACCGATCAAAAAAGTTATAAGACCACCCAATATTGGTTGTTTGAGTTTTGAAATCTTCGAACGCATGTGTTAATCCTTGATGGCTGTATAACTTGCTAATCGAAGTAAATTTACTACCCCCTCCGGAGTAGACCAATTTTTGTTAGACAAGTTTCAATCCGGTCACATCCTCTAGCAGGGGTTTAGGTACCGCTGCCCGCACTTCCACAATAGTGCCGTCTTGAATTGACACCACACGTTCAGCCGAGTTGATGGTTTCTGGCCTGTGCGCCACCATGATTCTGGTTAACTGCAATTGACTAAGTGCCTGATTGACCTTGTGTTCATTGTTCACATCCAGGTGGCTGGTCGCTTCGTCCAGCGCCAGTATCTTGGGCTGCTTGTACAAGGCACGGGCCAGCAGGACGCGTTGCTTTTGTCCACCAGACAGGCTGCTGCCCATATCCCCCACCAGCGTCTGAAAGCCCATAGGCATGGCGCTGATTTCTTGATGGATGGCGGCCTGCATGGCACTTTCTTCGACACGTTCCTGATTGATGTGGCTATCAAAGAAACTGATGTTATCCATGATGGAGCCAGCCAATAAAACATCGTCTTGCATCACCGTTCCCACTAGTTGACGGTAAGTTTTGACGCCCAGTTGGGTGATGGGGATATTATCAATGAGCACTTCGCCTTCGGTCGGCTTTAATAAACCAAGGATGATCTTGCACAAGGTCGTCTTGCCACAGCCACTGGGGCCAACCAGGGCAATGCTTTGTCCTGCAGGGATGGTCAGGTTAATATCCTTCAATACCCATGGCTCGCCTTCGGCATAGCGGAATTTGATATTCTTGAGTGTAATCTCAGGGTGGATGCGCGAGATATCCGTTTCCATTGCTGTTTCTGGTTCTGCCTCTTCCAGCACGATATCTGCCAGCCTTTCACTATGCAGACTCAACATGCGGTAACTGATAAAGACATCAATCAGGCTGGATATGCGGCCAGTGAACGTACCGGCATAACTGGAGAATGCCATCAACATACCGACAGTCAGCGTGTTTTGCATGACCTGACCAGCACCAATATAAAACAGCGCCAATCCCTGTATACCAAAAATCAGGGTATTGCTGACCTTGAAGATGATGGACAGTTTTTGCGTTTTGATATCGCGGTTCTGTACATCCATCTTCAAATTCTGCCAGCGCGATAGGCGTTCAGTTTCACGACCAAACAATTTCAATGGGGTGACTGCACGCATGGTTTCCAGGAAGTGACTGCTTTCTTTGGATGACAAGACCAGTCTTTCTTTCGATGCTTCACGAAACGGCTGGTAGAAAACCCAGCGCAGGCCAGCATACAACACCACAGCACCTACCACCAGCGCGCTCAACTTCATGCTATACACCAGCATCATGACCAGTGCCAGCATGGCCATCAAGCCGTCAAGTGCACTCTCGATGAATATACTGCTTAAAGTCCCTTGTATGGCTCCAATAGCGCCAAATCGAGATAGTATGTCACCCAGATGCCGTTTTTCGAAATATGAAACAGGCAAACGTACCAAATGCGCTAATACTCGCGAAGACCATTGCAAGCTGATATCCATGCTCCAACGCATCAGAAACCAACTACGAG
Organism: Undibacterium sp. Di26W; assembly: GCF_049340265.1. NCBI lineage: Bacteria > Pseudomonadati > Pseudomonadota > Betaproteobacteria > Burkholderiales > Oxalobacteraceae > Undibacterium > Undibacterium sp. Di26W. The sequence continues at coordinate 49,544 of NZ_JBMPOR010000007.1, read as the reverse complement.
CGAGGCCAATGGCATTCTGAGTAATCATCAACAAGATAAAACCAAAAACCAATACGGTTAATAGTTCTTTGTCGCCACTGACAATCACTTCATCAATCACAAACTGATTGAACAAAGGTGAGCAAATCGCAAAGATTTCCAAAGCTAATGCAAGAGCAATGACTTTGACAATGGCCGGACGCAGACCAACGATGTGACCAGTCAAATCACGCAGGGCAACTTGCTTCCTTTCATCTTTTGGTTTAAATGCAGGGCTGGGTGCCAGTTCGAGCGCCACGCCGGTAAAATGTTTGGACGCTTCTTCGACAGAGACGCGACGCTCACCAACCGCCGGGTCAAGCAAAATCAAGCTTACATTGCCGCGCCAGTCCTTGCGCACGGCTTTCAGTACCACAAAGTGATTGAGGTTCCAGTGCAGGATGCAGGGTACGGCCAATTGATCAAGCTCATCCAGTTCCAGGCGCAAAGGGCGGCTACTCAACTGCATGGCCGATGCATGACGCATCAGTTGCGCCAGCGTCGCGCCTTTGAGGCTGATGGAGAATTGACGACGTAAATCAGCGAGGTCAGTGTTATAGCCAAAGTGACTGGCAACCATAGCGAGGCAGGCCAGGCCGCATTCGCTGGATTCGGTTTGGAGTTTTAAGTTCATTTGTTCGACGTGAATTGTAGAAATACTTTTTTATTCACATCACCAGATGTGCATATGTTTTAAAATCAGTTGAAGAATAGTACTAATCGACATCTCTTTTAAACAGAAGGTAAATCCAAGCAGACAGGAAGCCTATTGGAAAATAATGGACGAATATCTTCAAGATGACTGTAATATCAAAAGACGTTATCTCCTCTTCCAGTACGCCCCCTAAAAGGCCGACAAAAAAACTTATAAGACCACATAATATTGACTGCTTGAATTTTGAAATTTTCCAACGCATGGGTTATTCCTCAGTGACTGTATAGCCTGCTAATCGAAGTGAATTTACTATCCCCTCTGGCCCTGGAATATGAGAGCCGCCAACAACAAAAAAAAACGGCCCATCTTGTTTCATTAATTCGATAATTCTCTTCGATAATCCAATGTTGCGCTGATTTATCAGTTTATTAAATATTTCCGGAGTCCAAGATAAATTTTGAATCATAAATTCTTCGTCAATTTCTTTTACATTTGCAAAATCACCTTGCTTTGTCAGCGCAGCGAGTTTTTGGTGAAGAGAAAAATTTTTATCTCTAAGGGGTTTTTTTTCAAACAGCGATATTACTGACTGCATCAATATGTCCATTTCAGGCGACGTAAAGCTTTTTACGGAATTGACGAAATCTGCGGGATCCTCAAGGATCACTTTTTTTATGTTATTACGATCAGCAATGGCACCAAGATACATTTCAGTGCCAGGTAAATATAGGTGGTTGTCTGCGGGAATGAAATCGCCAACTAATTGGTAAATTGCATATGGGTAATAACCAGAAAATTGGTCAATTACTTGTGCAGGATACGGTCCTTTGTTTTTTGCAATCGATTTAGCCTTTTCAAAATAAGCAGGCGAAACGAAATCTTCAATGTGTTCGTTGGCTGATAATTTCAATAGTTTCGCTAATGAATGGTCCCATTCTGGAACTCGGCCAATTGGTCCCTCTGTTGCTAAGATTCGTGAGGTTTTTAATTTTTCTTCTAACTTGGGGTCTAAAGGATATAGATTTTCTGTACCTATATGCATTGCGCCAACTAGATAGGCGCTACCATTTTTCCCATGAATTTTATAAATGACTGCGGCACTCGCTGTGCTTACTTTTCCTAAAAAAACAATGAGAAGAAACAACGAAAAAAACGCCCGAAATGGCCTCGCATTACCTGTATTTAAATTCATATATTTGGGACCTGATTCGAAATTTTCGCGTAACGTAAAAAAGGAGCGGCCAGTAGCATTCCGAACCGCTCCCAATTATTCCTACTTTTACTTATCCTTTACGGGCATCATATCGGAATAAAAAGTACCGCTGCCCAGTGAGCCAACAAATGAATTTGTACAACTAGAACCATTATCGTAATAGCTCGGGTTCAAGTCTATCGTTGTAGTGGAAGTCGAACATAATTCAGTAGCTACTGCTGCTCCAGCATTATCAGACGCGCCAGTTCTGCTATAGGCTGCTCCCGCCAGTGCACCAAGAAATGGATTCCTGGTGGCAGCACCTATTCCCAATGCTACCCCCACATCCACAGCTACAATTGCATATGGTGTGACAAACCCAACACAGATTTCATTTGTGGACTTTGTCGTTGTTGTTATGGACCCCGAATCCGCTGGAGGCGGATCGTCGTCGAGTCCACCACTAATGTCATTTAACAATGCTTCATTTGTAATTACGTACATTTTATGTATCCTTCGTATAGTTAAAGAGAACCATACCTCATGGCATGGTTTTACTGCTCCGTTCAAGGTCTAGTCCACCCTGAACGGTTTTTCCGAGCTGGGTCTGTTGGGTTTTCCCGACAGGCTCAGCAACGAATTCTGAAATTCTTTTCTTGCCCTAATTAAGCATGTTGCGTCATTGCCAACACTGGCTCCAGCACCCATTCCCAAATCTTTCTACTGTCTTGCAACACATCTGCCTCCAGCGTCATGCCAGGCTTGATGGCTTGTGCCTGCCCATAGGCTTGAATGCTTTGCTCATCCAGCCGGACCCTGACGCGATACAATGCTTCGTTGCTGTTAAATCCATTAATCGCCTGCTGCGCATTGCTCAAGATCGTGCTTGCAAGGTGGGGTGGTAACTCTGATGGTGCAAATGGGGTGCGGCTGACATCGGTCACTGTCGCGGTATGCAAGCCAAACTTCTGGTAGGGGAAGGCGGCATAACGAATCAATACTTGCTGCCCTGGCTGGATGAAGCCAGCAGTGCGGCTCGGTACATACAGATGCACTTCTAACAGACCGGCGGTTTGACCAGCTTTTGATTTATCCGCCCTCTCTTTGGCATCGGACGGTATCAAACTCGCCAATACTTGGCCTGCATTAATGGCTTGTCCATTTTGATTGGTCAGGGCCGTGACTGTACCTGCCTGCGGTGCAGTAATCTGGCTGGACTGACGGTTGGCGTTTTCTGCTACTTCCTGTTTCAGACTGGCTTTGGCCCTGTCGATTTGGGTCAGGTCGGTAGCCAGCGTGTTTGCCAGGGTGTTGAGTTCGTCTTGCAAGGCAATTTTATTCGCCTGTAACTGGGTTTTATTACGTTGCAAGGTACTTAATCGGGTGCTGATGTCGATCAGGTCTTCCTGCTTTTGCTGGGTTTGGGCGGCGGATACATAGCCATTGCCTTGCAGGGTTTCAAACTTGCTGACGCTTTGCTGAGCCAATTGTTGGCGACGTAGCGACAAGGTCAGTTCTTGTTCAAGTTGGCTGTATTCCTGCTCCTGATTCGCCAGCCTTTGGCTCAATGCCAGTTTCTTTTCCTGATACTGGGTTTGGCGCAGCCTTTGCTCTGCTGCCAGACTATCTGCACGGGTGGCCAATTGCTGGGCGACAAGAGCTGTGATTTCACCCTGGCTGTTTTGTCTTTCTGTACTGATGGTGAACAGGACTTGTCCTGCTTTGACCAGTTCGCCTTCTTTGACGTGGGTGTTGAGTAATATGCCTGCATTCGGCGCAGCGACGCTCAACTGACCGCCTACAGGTACGGTGATGCCAGTCACACGGGCTTTTTTTGTAATGCTGCCAAAAGTGATGTAGGCGACCAATGCGGCGGCAATCAACATTGCCACGATAGCAATCAGGCTTGCCGAGGCGGGTTGTGCCAGGCGGATGGAACCCATCCATTGACTACCTAATGCTGCGGTGACTTCTGGACGGAACAAAGGGCTGGAATTACTCATTAGCGCCCTTATTGATATCAAATTGCTTGTTTCTGTATTTCATCTTCGTTTATCTTCGGCAATATTCATTGTTGGCGCAATCATGCGCCGTTTGAATAATCATAAACCGAAGTTTTTAAACATTGTTAAAAAATGTAAATATATATTTTGGGGGCAAGCTATTGTAATGTTGAGCAGTCATTTGCTAGAATCGCGCGCCGCACGTGCGTGCGTTTTTAAAGTGGTAGCTATACCAATGATGAAAATTCCTGCCTCACTTCACAAGATAGACTAGACATTTGGGTCACTAAACTATACTAACAAGACTTGCAATAGTCTCATTTTGAGACTATAATTATTACATCGACAGCACAATGCTGTATAGCGCCAACCGACGATTCGGTCCCAAACGAAAGGAAACTTATGATCACGAAGCAGCAAATTCTGAACGCAATACCAGATGTTACTGAATTTCCACATTGGAAACCCGCCACAGCACCTACGAACTGGACTGTTCGTATTGAAGATGGAAATGTTCTATTCAACGAGAACTTGAACCGTGACTACCTCGCCGCATTAACTTTGATAGCTGCTGCGCAGCTCAGAGACGCCGGTTTTAAAGTAACACAGCCAACACTATCTTTCCTGTTAGTAAACTAACCAACTGGCCCCGAAAGGGGCCTTTTATCATGTCATCAAAAAACTCAGCATTTAATAAACTACCCCCGTTCATTTGGGGCGAAGCCACGTCCGACAATAGCGAGGATGGCTTCGACCAGGACGAATACTTGACACATACCCGCTACCCCCGTTTTATTTGCAGGGTGCGGGAGGACCGACACAACGCAACGGGCCACAACATGGAGTCGCATCTGGTTAGTGCTGTCGGCTTGATGCCCGATGGATTCAAAGAGTTATATGTTTGCCAGACTCATGGCGTGGCTATGTCCGATTTTGTTTGGCTTGATCCCAAACCAGAGCCGGAAACACTAAGAAGGGCATGCGATAACGCGATCATCAATCGCCTGCTGCGAGATGATGCTATGGGACTATTAGGAGGGAACGGTGAAGACTGAAGACTTAATCGCCTGGCAGGCCGCAATGAAGCTAACCTATGATAGTGCCGCAAAAGCCCTGGGAATTAGTCGGGCTACGTATGCCAGGTATATCGCTGGCAGCAGCATCCCTTTTCATATTGGCCTGGCATGCGCTGCCATCGCAAATGGACTTACTCCCTGGTCAGAGGGAAAATAAATTTTATTTACCTACTTGCCATAGTCTCATATTGAGACTATTATTAACACATAGACAGCACAACACTGTTTAGCGCCAACCGACGATTCGGTTTCAAACGAAAGGAACCAAACGATGCAACATATTATCGCCCCAGCATTCGATTTGAATGGCAGAAGTATCGGCCATCAAATGGCAGAAGTAGATTTTCTTAACGAAGTAGCGATCTCAATTGTTTATAAGGGGTTCAATTACTATACATCTGACAAGTTTGGCAAAAATATTTGCACCGGCGAGTGGGTCCAGGAACTCAGCGCAGATAACGACTCAAAACGCATCTGGGTAAATCGCGGTGTAACAACAATCTGGGAAGATTAAAACAAACGCTGCCAACAGGTAGCGTTTTATATTTGGCATTCTTGAAAACAATAATCGCTATTTATAAACATTTTTGCTTATTTTTTATTGATTTATTAAACACCGACGTGTAACATGCATTCATCATCAACAGCGTAAAGAGGTGCGATGCCGCAAATCGAGCTTGCAAGTTGATTTAACCACAGCGGAAGCGACTCCCTATAAATGGTGCCGCATCAACCGCACTTCTTTAACAAGGAATACATATGCAATATCCAGCAACCTTTACGCCGGAAAAATCCGGTAGCTATGCAGTTACTTTTCGGGATATACCCGAGGCAAATACACATGGATTTGATGAAGAAAATGCGATGTTCGAGGCCACAGAAGCACTTGTATCCGCAATGGCATCCTACTTTGAAAAAAAGCGTCCCGTTCCCCTGGCCTCAGCTCTAATGCCTGGAGAGAAATTAGTAGAGCTTCATTTGCAAGTATGGGCCAAGGTATTATTGCTCAACGAAATGTTACAGCAAAATGTCAGACCCGCCGAACTAGCTAGACGGATGAACACTTCCGCACAAGTTGTCAATAGATTAGTTGATATAAAACATGCAACTAAAATTGAGACGATTCATGAAGCCATGAAGTCGCTAGGAGTAAGTCTTTCGCTGTTTTCGTCCACGCTCCTTACTAAATGGAAATTCGTCAGGTCGGAAGACAAAATCGATCAGTTCCTTGCCAGAAATACCGCTGCAACAGATGCTGTTGGAGCACTTTATTCCTGGGAATCCAAGAACTCAACTCGAAAAGCATATATATTCGATGACAACGTCACAGTGCTTGAAGCTATCCTTTACACGTCAGGCACAGACTTAAAAGCCTGGGAGGATTTGGCGGATCTTTGCTCAAAACAACGAATCATTTGCAGTAGTTCTGATTGCCGGTTTTGAATAAGGTTGAATCAAAATAGTGATGTCGTATGAGTATCTATCTGAAGAAAAAACAGGCCATATGTTCTGGCCTGTTTTTTTATTCAATCAAAACAAACCGACCGGGTCACTTGCCCGGTCCCATGAATAGATAATCACTTCCATTCTATCCACGGTCTTACCACCTCCCCCGACGCTGTACTTTATCGGTACTGTATCGATCTCGAAGTCCGCAAATATTCGCCGGATGTCCGGGTGATCGTTCAGGCTGACGATGGCCTTGCCTTTTAACTTCTTGAGCGTATCGGCCATCAGCTCATATTGCCCGATACTAAAATCCACACCGTATCCTTCCGTTTCCCAATACGGTGGATCGAGATAGAAAAAAGTATGTGGCCGGTCATACTTCAGCATGAGCTTGTGCCAGTCCATGTTCTCAATAAAGGCCGATGTCAGGCGCAAATGGGCCGCAGAGAGGTTTTCTTCTATCCGCATGAAATTGAGGGGCGGAGCCGTCGTGGCAGTTCCCCATGTCTGGCCGTCGACCTTGCCACCGAAAGCATGTTGCTGAAGGTAGAAAAAGCGAGCTGCACGCTGTATGTCAGTCAATGTATGGGGTGGTGTAACTTGCTGCCATCCAAACACGTCCCGGCTTGAAAGTGCATACTTGTACTGCCGCACGAACTCTTCCAGATGATTCTTTACGACCCGGTAAAGGTTGACCAGCTCGCCGTTGATGTCGTTGATGACTTCGACCTCAGCCGGTTGCCGCATGAAGTACAAAGCCGCCCCGCCAGCGAACACTTCTACATAGCAGCTATGGGGAGGAAAATTAGGGATCAGCTTGTCGGCCAGGCGACGTTTGCCGCCGATCCACGGAATTATGGGCATTGCCATTGAGTAAACCTTATTGATTGTGCTAGACTTCGCCCGCCTCGCGAGGTGGCAGAGCCTTGCTCGGTTCACTGCTCAATCAGTGGATTGAGGCCGGTGTAAGTTGTTAGCGCAACTTACACCGGCGCTCTGTTCTTTTTGGTTTGTGCAGACGTCTGCACTCGCCTGGTCGGCTATTTATCCATGCCGTTGGTACGGATGAACGACTGTGCCGCCCTGCAGGAAGCCACGATGGTGTCGGCCTCCTGGATCAAGTCTTGAAGATTTCTTTCAATCTCTTCTGGAAGTGCAAGGGTTCCGGCAGCGGGCGCATTGCCGACTCCGGGGCTTTGGGCTGGGGTGGCGCTGGTAAATCCACGACAGACACTGTCGGGGATGCGCAAGCGGTAAGGACTAGCATTAGCAGCCCTGATAGCAGCGATTTCGTCATCATGACCTTTCTTGATTTTTGAGTTATCGAGCGCCTGCTGTTCTGCAATGCGCTCGTTATTTTTGACGCGTGAAAGCGTGGCCGCTGTCTCTGCTTGAGACCTGGCCAGCTTGTCGGCATCCCACTTTTGCTGCACTTCTGCCTTACCCTCGGTGACACCTTTGTGATGGATGTAACCGATACCAGCAAATAGCCCGGCCAGCAGCGCAGCAATAGCCACCAGGCGGGCATAGAACATCATGTCGGCCTCACAAACGGCAGGTACTTGTCATGGCGCACGTTAAACACAAAATCGACGTGGCAGCGATTGATGTCACAGGCAGACGCGCCGTACCCCTTCCATTTGACTTTCGATTTCAAACAGACGTTTGCGACGTTCGCCGCCCATTTTTGGGGGTTGCATCCCGCACGCTGGCCGCACGCTCGGCGCTCTTGTTGCATGCCTTCGTAGCCGCCGTTATATGCTGCGTCACACATGCGCAAGACTTCAGCGGGATCTGACACGATCCGGGACAGACGCCGGGCGCAGTCGCGGTTCATGGCCACAATTGCCCGCAGTTGCAAATCAGGGCGATCATAGACGTTAGACCAGGTCCACTCATTAAGGCTCGGTTCAAGCTGTTTTGCAGCCTGCAGGGCGTCAAAGCGGGTCTTACCGTCCGCTGTATATGCCCTGGTGATCTGGCCGAAGCCAGCGCCCTCCTCTCGACTTGTTTTGAGGCGCGACTTCGGGTTCCAGCAGGTCGGGTGCGTGAGACTGATGCAGCTCTCTTGCTCGACAAGACTGCACAGCGCTGCCGGGTCCGGGTGATCTGGCCACAACTTGTTTTTCTCAAACATCAGCTCCGGGCAATACTGCTTTGCCCCCACCGGGACGTATGTACGCACGTCCGTAGCATGCGCCCGCGTGCTGAAGATCAGCGCCGCTACACAGGTAAAGATAATGGTCCCTAAGACAACCAGGCCGGAGCCAATGTTGCCCTTCTTTGCTTCGTCGACATGGTCCTGCAGCTTGATGTAGTCGAGGTAAAACTTACGCACAATATGCGCAGCGGTGAAAGCCAGGCCGACACTGACGAGGTTTTGCAGCATGTCCCTTGTAGAGTCCCCCTTGTCCGGGTCAGTCCAAAAAAGCCAGGCTAGTACCAGGGCAGAAAACAGCCATATACCGTATGTGCGCTTACTCATGAAAAACGCTTTGATCTTTTCCATCGTTCATCCTTTCTTATTTATGCCAACCCTGGCCCATCAGCGCCAGGTACACTAAACCCGCCAGCCCCGCTGCAGCCAGCCCAGCGAGTGTCCATTTGCCGAACAGCGCGAACTGCTTGTCGAGCCATTCCTGCAATGCTTCTTTGATTGCTTCTTTTTCAGCCAGTCGTTGTAAATCTTTGTCTGACATCACCACCCCTAAATAAAAAACCCGCCAAATGGCGGGTTGCGTTGACTCAGACCAGCGTTAAAAAGCTATCAGGACAAAGCCCAGATATCTGTTTGACGTTGACCCGAGAGTATCAATGCCTGGGATAACTCAGGCACCGTTACAGATACAGTTTCATTATTCGCCAACGTCCACTTTGTAGAGGACAGATTTGCAAATTGCAGCGCAATCAGTGCACGGGCCATGCGCCCCTGGCTTACCTCATCACCATCAAATACCTTTTCGCCGACGACAACCGTGATGGCATCGACGATTGCTTGGCGTTGCGCTTTTTTTGATTCACGGATTGCTGCAGCTTTTTTTACGTCTATTTGCGCAATAGTTGCTGGATCAGTGATATCTACAATTTTCCATTTGTAGCGCCATTGCCCGCCAACTTTCTCGGCACCATCACGCTCTACGAGCTGATACTCATTGATTTTTGGTGGATCAGTTTCAAATAGTGGGACCACACGAAATGTCGCGGCTTCGAGCTCGGTCAGGTTGGATGCAGAACAAAAATGGGTAGCGTCCCATTCAATATTCCCTGGCCCTATTTCGTTATCGAACGTTCCATCTTCATTTAACTTTGCGTATTTCATATAAGTAGGTATCAGTACGTGTATGTATAAAGTAAAGTAGTCCCGCCAGCGACGTTGTAACTTAACGATCCGCCGGCACCAGAAAGCCCAGTCATAGTTTTATCCTCAGTCACCGGGTAGCCTGAGAAATTCGTACCCGGCCAAAGTTGGGTATTGCTCTCAAAAGTTGCCGTAGTACTGGGGCCTGTAACCGCAGATGAATAGTTTTTAAGATATAGATAATACGGATAAGTACTATCGTTTACCCCGGTAAAATTATAGTAAGTCTTGCTTACGTCACCGCTGTATTTATACCAAGTGTGACTGCTACCGTTGAGAGGGGTGACGTCATTGGCAGTAGAATCAGGAAGACCGTCCACATTACCTACTGCTACCCCACCACCCGTATAAGAGTTATAGAAGCTTTGTGTACCCGTCATTGTCGGGCTGATACCCGATCCACCTTGCCCATTAAAATCTATTCGGGTTACGCCCGGTGGAATTGTCAAAGCCCCTGCTCCGCTAAGCGAACCTGAGACAGTCGTTTTCCCCTTGCCTGCCAGCATGAGCTGCATCATGGCGCTCATGTCAGCCCCGCGCCGGAAATGATCCATTCCGTCGATGTAATTTTAAGCGCCGTCGCCAAGCCGTTGGCAGCAAGCGTTCGGCTACCAGTTGTTCCAGTACCAGCCAGGCGCATCACGTCAGACGTGATAGCAATCGTTAGCACACCTGCAGATGCTTGGTTCACGAATGTGATTGCTGTCCCAATTGGGAAGGCGACCACGCTATTGGCTGGAATAGTGACCGTGCGTGCAGTGGTGTCCGCAGAGGGATGTAGAACATGTTTGTTTGCATCCGCCGCAGTTAAAGTGTAAGCCGCGCTTTGACTGTTTTGGGGAATATTTGCATATCCAACTACCACGTCGCCGCCACCTAACAAGCTAGTGCTGTTCACGGTTTTTATGTTGGTTCCTGAAACCAGATTGGCTTGTTTTGTCGCAATGCTGGTAACTGCATCGCTGATCTGCTTTTGTAAATAACCGATTGCTTGCAGAACAGTATCTGTTGCCGCTATAACTTGGTTTGTAACTACGCTTAGACCAGCCAGCGCAGTAGACAAAACTCGCGGGGCCGTAAAATACTTGTTTGTAGCGCCCTCAGCAACCACATCTGTTGATGGTGCACTTCCTGTGTCGCCTTTCACACCTTGGATACCTTGTAACCCTGCATCTCCTTTCACACCTTGAATACCTTGCAAGCCCTGGTCACCCTTTTCACCTTTCAGCGAAAGGATCATCCAGTTTGCAGCAGGGGGGGAAACACCGATGCAGGGCGCGACGTTGATATACGATGTCCCGGCAAGTGTCACCACGTCATTGAGAACATAACTGGCTTGATCTGTATACGTGCCGCGAGGCGTCAGGCCTGCAGCAGCCGGGGCCGAACTACCGAGATAGACAGCCGACAGCACGGTGACGGCATTGGCGGCACTGGCCGCGCAGATCAGCTTGTCACCGGCGACCAGATTAATCGGCTTAGGCCAGGCCAATGGGGTGTTAGCCGCGACTTTTAAGGCATTGGCAAACACGGTAATTTGCCCGCTGGCTTGCGAGTAGTGTTTCAGCGCGACAGTAACGTCGGCCCCAGTGATATTGGAAAACACAAGGCCGTGCATGGAGCCGGAGAATGTGGCCGGACATAAATAAATTTCCGTGTCCACAGTCCCGACGATCAGAACCTTTTCGTTAAAACTCATACCATTAACTCCCGAAGACGATAGAGAGACCGACCGGATCAATGTAATCGGCCAGGTCCGTAGTTTTTAGAACGACAGCGCCAACATGGCCATTGACCGACGTGATTACGTTACCCGTAACGACTGTCTGCGCTGCCTGTAGTGCCAGCGCGGCGCTTTCTGCAGCAGCACCGGCAGCGCCTTGCGCTTCGCTGGCTTTGGCGACGGCAATGTCCTTTTGTGTAGTCACGTCTATCAAGGTGCTACTGATCAATGCAGCCTTGTTTGCGGCGATCTGCTGCGCATCAAGGGCTGTCGCTTCCGACCGGGCCGCATTGGTGGCACTGATCGCAGCATTAGTGGCACTGATAGCTGCATTGCCGGTCGCAAGTTGCACAGCGCCGTCGACGTCGTCCCAGCCGCCATTGCTGTAGAGCCTGATCTTGCGCGTGACGGTATTGAAGTATTCAGCGCCTTCCAGTAATGCCGCGCCCTGCGCATCTGTCGTAGGGTCATTCGGGCGATTACCAAGGAAGACTCTCGAAAACGCCGTCAGGGCCGCGCTCAAGGTGTTTGCTGTTTGCGCAGCCGTTTGTGATGCTGTCAAGGCAGAGTCGCGCAGTGCCTGCAGCTCTGGCGTGATGCTGCCTGTGTCGCCTTTGTCGCCCTTGTCGCCGGTTGCGCCCCGGATCGACGAATGCGTCCAGGCCGCGCCGCTCCAGACATAAATGCTGTAACCGACCAGGTACGCGTCGCCAATGGCCGGGCTGGCTGGCAGGTCCTCTGGCCCCGCCAGAATGCCTTTCAGTTCCAGCCCCTTACCATTCAGCTCTCCGGACACGTAGGCATCGCGGAATGCGCCAAAGGTATTGAGCAAGTCTGTCGCTGACTTGGCCAGGTCGGCAATGTAGCCTTGAGTCGGCACGATGGCGTATGTGGCCAGCGCTGCAGACGCGCCAGCATATGGCAGCGCCAGCGTCAACGACACCGAGCTGGCCACCGCCGCCACTTCGTAAAACTTTCCATCCGGGCCGCAGAAGATGCTGCCCGACCGCACGTTACTGATAAAGTCGGTCCCCGTGCCGGCGACGATGTTGCTGCCGTTTGTGAGTGCGACTAATCCTAGTTTGTACCAGTTCATTTAAACCTCAGCATCGATCAAGGTTGCATTTGCAAACACGTTGTTTGTTTCGCTCTCGACGACTTGCACCAGGTGTTCATAAATCCAGGTGACCGGGTCCATGTCGCTGGGTGGTACGGCTTTGATGGTGGCAGTCGTCTGGAACAAGGGATTTTTCTTGCCGAAATAGGTATCCTGGTTAAAAAAGGCCAGGATGACCGCGATGGTCAACTTGCTGCGCAGATCAACGGTATAGGTGCCGACCACATGAAACGCTGCCGGTGCGCCCGTTATCTGGTCAGTAGTGCTGTGTTGGATGCCTGAATAAATCATGATGTATTCCTATTCAATGGGCGTAAAAAAAGCCGCTAATAGCGGCTTTCCGGGAAACTTCTAAAGCAAAGTCAGTGTTTACTACAAATTAATCTTGATACTCGTAATGTGTACCAGTTTCAGTAGTCAGAAACCTATGCTGGCCGGAAATATATTTTCTTCTAAAACCGGTACGACGTTGCGTTCCTCGACTATCTGCATAGACAATTTGACCTGAAAAAAACAGCCCGTATTCACCCTCGCTGAAAATGGTACCGGTATCGTTGTTACTTGCCCATCCTATGGACGCATTGTATTGCAGCGAATACTGTTCACCGGCTTTAATTACTAAAGGATCTATGTTGCTATCTCCGTTATTCAGCTCTGGCAAATTGTCCGGCCCAAATTGATACCCTTTAAAAAAATGAACGCTAAGTGCACCAGTGACTATAGTTGCATCTGATTCTCCGATATTTGCGATTATGTATCTAACGAAAATTGGAGCACCCATATCCTGCTTACTGGTTGCATCTCGCAAAATCAACTTTGGACGATGCGATGCGATGAATTCATCCCTAGCCAACTTAACGGAATTTTCAGCGATTTCAAGTGACCGATTCATATCTGAAGCCTGTCGATCACCAGTCGACCTAGCATCCCTGCTAAGACGATAAGTAGCAAACCATAAAAGAAAAGTCACAGAGAAAAGCAACGCGGTAAAAATCATCAGCCAAAACGTGTAGCAAACTAAATCCGATTCTTTTTTCGCTTTAACTTTTTCACTCTCAGAATCTCTCAGTGATTCCTCACCATCCTTCTTGACAGTTATCTCCCCCTTAACAAATACAGGACCTCGGTCCAAGGGTTTTGCTTCAGCAGTATTTTTCTGGCTATCTTCTGGCAGTTGGAGAGGCTTCGTTTCTGTTGAAGAAACCATGGTGGTTACAACTGTCAAAAGTATCATTGGCAAAAATCGTTTCATTGAAGCATCCTTTATAGATTAAATAAATTCAGTCAGGTTTTGGATATTTCTTCTTTACAACCTCACACGCTGAAAGATACGCCTCCATTTTGGAATTGTCACCACGGCTTTGCCAATACAGCGCATCGCCTAACTGCTCGACTGGTGGATACTCTGCTTTGCGCAGGGTCTTGTAATCTTCGGTGTGCTGAATAATCATATCTTGGTCACCTTGAACACTGCGTCTTGATACGGAAAATCCAGCACAGTCACGTCGTAGTCGCCCGGATACGTGAGGCTTAAATGCACGGTATCGGAGTCGGCCACATAATCGGTCTTGTTGATACGGACCACCGAGCCGATGTGCACGTCAACCAGATCAAAGTCAACGAGGATGGCTGGTGATGCTGGACGCGTCACGATCGTGCCACCCTGAACAAAGTACAGTGCCGTGTCGTAAATACCTGCTACATACGACGCCCCTATCGATTCATAGTGCGCCAGTGTTGCGGGTGAAAGCGCACCAGTCATTGTGATGCGCCCGGTCTGGTCATAGAATGACACTTCGCCGTTGTCTGTCATTTTTTCACTTTCAAAATAAAACATCGCAGGATCGTGGCATCTGTCAACTGCCCTCCAGATACTTGCAGTTGATATGTGCCTGGCCCCAACGTGCCGGAAATACTGACTGTTGATGCACCACCCGATGTGTAATACGACACGGCCACATCAGTGACGAACTGGCCGCGCACACCGAAACCAAAATGCCCCCTGTCAGAGTTGCCGATATAGTTGGCAAGGTATGAAGCAATGATCATCACCTTCGACGTGGCCGTCACTACAAAGCTGGTTCCATCAGATGCGCCTGACATAAAGTCGTCGGCCTCGGTCACCGAGTTGCCTGTGATTTTGTTCTCACCTACAGTCAAATCCTGTATATGCGCAGATTGCACTGATAAGTTAGCAATCTTGGCGCTGGTGATCGTTGCATTGCCGATGAAAGTGTCACGGATAAACACCTGGCCGCCCTGCACCACGAACGGCACAGACAGCGTGCCGCTGGACTCATCAATGATGGCCACCCGGTTCGCTGATAGCAGTATCTGCGATTCAATCACGCCAGTCTCGTTGCTGACCCCTACGCCAATGCCTGCCAGGTAAGTATGGCCACCGGCAGACACTTGCGTCTTGATCGTATGCATGGCCGACAAGCTGCCGCTGATCGTAGAAACAGCCGTACTCATAGTTTGCACTGAAGACGATGCGCCGTTGGCCGTGGACTCTATCGTATCGACACGCCGGGACACTGCGCCGATTGCATCGGACCTTGTCGTTGCTTCAGACTGTATTGCTGAACTCACAGACCCGTAAGCAGTCTGCAGAGTTGTGATGCTTTGTGCGATGCTGGCTTCACTGTTGACCCTTGCCGTCTGTTCATTTTGAATCAACGCGCTATTGGCACCGACAGACGCCTGCAGCGTATCGATACGGGTCGATAGCGCTGTTGTGGCGGTTGTCTGGGTGGTTTGCGCCGTCTGGATAATCGCCAGACTGTTATTCACCGATGCCTGCAATGTGATGACGGTCTGTGCCTGGGCAGCATCTGCAGACGCCCTCGCCGTTGCCTCGATCTGGATGGCCGCACTGTTCTGACCGACCGTGGCTTCCACCGTATCGATTTTAGTAGCCATTGCATTGGTCTTTGTTGTCAGCGTATTCTGTGCTGACTGTACCAGGGCAAGATTACCGGCGAACTGGCTCTGCACCGTGGTGATGTTACGCGACAGCGCCTGCGTTTTATCGACCAGGGAAACCTGTAAATCCACGATGCTAGATTTGGCATCAGCCAGGCGCGATATAAGCTGCGTCCGGGCTGCTGACAGCGACTTGTCGGCGCTGGCCAGGGCGACAAGCTGGGTCGCTGCCAGGGCATCACTCTTGCTGGCTAGGTCTGCTTGCTGGGCGATCATCTCCCTTAAGTCTGCGCCTGCAGGTATTTCGAACACGGTGCTTTGAATATCGAAAACCTGTTTCTGCAGCAGATCAATCTGCTTGATCTTTTCAATTGGCGTCAGCAGATCAATCGCCAACTGCGTCTTGCCGATCTGCCCGGCCAGGTAGTCAAGTATCTGATCTGCATCGATACTCGACTGCCCCATAACACCATTGCCGGTCGGGTAAAAGTTACCGACGTTACCCAGCTTATCAATGAAGCGTATCCAGAAATACAGTATCTGGCCTGCCTTCAAGCCAGTTAGTGTATGGCTGGCCTGGGGACTAGCCAGGCTAACCAGCAAGCTTGCATTGGCCCTGCTCTGGCTTGCGCTGTACCAGAGTTCTGTCGCCTGCAAATAGTCAGCACTACCTGGTGGCAAGGTCCAGTCAACACGTATCCCAAACACCAAGGGCGAGGTGCGCAGGGTTGTGGCGACTGTCACCGGCGCACCGTTGATGGTGTGCTGGTAAGCCGTGACTTTAGACAGGTCTTGCACACTATTGCCGAACTGGTTGTAACTGGCCAGCTTGATCCAGATTGTCTTGCCCGACCACTCCCTGGGGTAGTTGTACTTGAAGACGCTGGCATCCAGAAATACAAACTTGCCACCGGATGCATGGGCAGCGATATCGACGCCATACGCGCCACGCTCCAGGCCTGTCAGTCGGTAGGCATTCGCGCCGGTCAAAGTTTCGTTGCTGTACGCGATGTATTCACCATCGACGTAACAGGCTGTCAGCAGGTCTTGCGCTGCCTGGCTTGTCCCATGTTTCAAAACACCCTTGGATACGCTTAAATCCACGCTCAGCGCGTTTGTGGCATCGTGGGCCGCCCCAACTTCCAGACCAGCAGATAAAACGCCGTGAACGGCGCTACCCTTGACGCTGCCTATTTTTTGATAGGTCGTGTCGTCGGTCGAAGCCCAGACCACGCAGCCGCCCCAATTCTGCCCGCCTGAAGTGGCAAGCCATATTTGCGGGGTGTTGTTGGTCAGCCGCGCAGGTGGTTCAAACATCACTGGCGCATTGGCATCGCCTGGCTGCACCGCATAGTTAATGTTGGAGCTGCCCGTGCCTGGCACTGGCTTTGTGCTGCTGCGATTTGCCCCCATCGGGTAATCTTCAGCGAGGATGCTTAATACCCCATCCTCACTTTCATTGACTTCAACGACTAGCACCGGGGTTTGATCCAGGTACTTAGGCACGTAGGTCAGCAGCAGCACGTCCATCGGCTCAATGCGGGCATGCTTCCAGGACAGCCGGAATTCATAGGTGTTCAACACATACAGCGACCGGGCCAGGATGAAGTCGGCTACCTTCTGTGCGACCGCCGCATCGGCAATCTCATGCAGTTCGACCACGTCCTTGGCCCGCAGGCCGTGCAGCTCGATGTCGGCATCGTCGCTGGCCGTCGCGATGTTGTCGTTGTAATCGTTGGCGCGGTCGGCAAACTTGACTTGCACCTTGTTGTACGCTTCATCGCTAGGCTTCTGGCTGATCTTAATAATCTCGCCGCCACCTGTCAGGAAGTCATCCTCTGTCAGCTCCAAAGGCGTAAGCACCGGGTCATAGGTGGCCAGCGTACTGGTGGCCGGGACATCTGAGTAAGGCACGATCTTGAAGACGCCGCCAGAATACACGGCATCAGCAAAGCCTATCGTCAGCAAGTTGCGGATATAGTCAAACGCGCCGCGCTGCTCATTGTATGCCGGGCTGACCCACAGGCTATTCGCCAGGCAATAGGTCCTAAACTGCTCTAGGTCGCCGACTGACTCAGGCGGCAAGCCTATGCCCTGATTCGTATCGGTCAATATGGCCGTGATGACATCCACGATGTCGGCATCATGCACCTCACTGCCTTGAAACTTTGAGCTGATGCTGCCGGGTGCCTGCACTTCAAACGTATGATTGCCCAGGGTTGCCGACGTGCCGAGGTCATACGCGCCGGATGCGACGTAAGCAAGGCCACGATACGGCAGTGCCTTTTCTGGGTGCTTGGTCACAAAGTACGGGTATGATGATTGCGTAGCTGACCCGTCATAAAAATCCAGCTTCAGGTCGGCCAGAGTGGATTGTTTTTTGTCTTTCCATGTGCGCCCGATGCTGGCGATCTCACCAGACCCCAGGGCCAGCAGCAGCGCAACCGAGTACGAGTAATCTGTCGTGTCGTTACCGCCGCCCCCCTTGCCACCGCTTTGGCTGTGGGTGTGCGGAATGGCGGTAAAGTCGTCGTAATGAATCAGGTTAGGTGCAACCCGCTGCTGACCAAACACCCATGGAACTGGACGGCCATAGCAGGAGGTCTGAATCTGCATCGACGAGATTACAGGGGTCGAGCTTTGCACCTGGCCGCCGCCAAACAAACCGGACATAACTATCCTTTCAGTGTGTAAAAGCCGCGCAGCCGGGACATCAGAGCATCGCTCTTGCTAACGTCCGTCTGCACGACAAAACGGTTTTCTTGATATGCATGAATCACCAAGGGCCATGCAACGACAAGAGCGCCGTGGCTAACACAGCGCCCGAACTGGAACAGCACAACGTCACCAGGCAGGGGTGTATTTGTCGGCTCTGAAAACTGCTCGACCCCGCCCAGGTACACTTCATCATTGCGATGCAAATGCCAGTCAGACGTGTATGGCCGTGGGTCCAACTCAGGAGGCAGCAGACCGCATGCCCTGTAGGTTTCCACAATCAGCATGATGCAATCCACTCCCGCACCCTTAATGCTCGCCTGGTGGTGATACGGGGTGTTTGACCAGGTCATTGCCTCGGCCACTATAGCCGCTCTTTGTGTTTCGCTCAGGCTCATATTGCAGACTCCGGCGGTGGCACGTATGGCGTGCCTTGGAAATTGTCAACGTTGGCGAACTTGGCGCAGCCATTCTCGCCCCTTGTCCGGTCGCAACCGGCGCGGATCGTGAAGGTGTCGCCCTCCTGCAGGTCAAACGTCAACGGGTAGGACAGCTCGATCTTGTTTGCCACATAGCCCTTGACCGAGCGCCGCACGCCACTGTTGTCGCCGCTGGTGAAAATGATCTCGCCGAATGCAAAGTAGTTGTCAGGCTGGCCCAGACTGGTGGTAAAGCTGTGCCGGTTAGGCACGGTCGTGGCTGTGCCTTCAAAGCTATACGCAACCTTATCGACACCACAGCCTGAATCGTACAGAGTGCGCATGCAGCCTGGCTGGAATATCTGCCGGGGGATGCTTGTATTTAAGCGCTTAGCATCTGAAGCCACCGTCAGGACGACTTCCTGGTCAGTGTCATAGCTTTCGGTCACGTCCCCTTCAAAAATCACCAGGCTTTCTGCAGGCTTACCCCAATCCTGCATAAACGCCTTATCGATGCGGACGTGGCAATTTTTTAGAGCGCCGGACCGGGTCGCCAAAAACCACGGCACACCGCCCACCAGGTCGGTCGGCTTGACCAGGACACTGAGCTGCAGGTCACTCACTTGCATGCCGCGCACCAGCCGGTACTTGGCCCCGCTGATCGCCGGGCCTGTGCTACTGAAGACATGGTCGCCTACCGGGATATCGACATCGGCATCCGTCCAGCGATAATCCACGCCGGTGATCAGCGTGAAAGTGAACAGGTTGCAGGTGACAAAACGCTGACTGTTGAGCAATGCAATCAGTTGTTCGCTGGCTGGCCTCATATACGTCTCCCTAAGCTGCCGATGAGCTGGACTTTCTTGGCAGACCATAAATCCTTCATGAACTGCTCGACCTCTTGCGAGTCCTGCTCAAAGCGGACCCGGTAGAAGTAGGAACCCGACCAGCTAACATCCCCGGTAGGTGCGGCTGCGAATGTCACTAGGCCGCTCTCTGACACCGTGTAGCCGCCTGTCTTTACAACCCCGGCCACCTTGATGTTAGTCACGACATCGACGTTTTGCACCGGCTCACTGAATGCCGAGCCGAAACTTCGAGAAAGCTGGAAGATTTTGGTCTTGCCGTCACCTACACCGATTAGCTGGTCAGTGACGGCACTGTCGTCTGGGAACTTGTATAGGAAGTTATCAAAGGCCCCACGCGTCTGGAGGAACAGACCGACCAGTTGCCGCAGCTCGTTCTTTGCACCGTGCCGCAGAAATTCATAGTTCAGAGTGAGCTTATAAATCGGATTTGCCATCAATGATGCACGGTATTCTTTGCCGCTGACTGCCGTTTGTATCTTCGTATTGAACGAAGGTTGCCAGCTTACCTGCCAGGTGATGCCGGGTAAATCGGGGAATTTTAAGTCGCTCATGATCTCTTCGTGTGGTCTTTCATAACATCAGCAATCGTCTTTGCATTGCGCCTGATATCTTCCTGTGTCAAGCGACCGGAATGATCGTGATAGTTGATTGTGTGGCCTGCGTTGGTGTTGCCTGCCGCGCCTTGCTCAGACATGGCGCGAATCAGGTCGGCATATTTCGCTGGCAAAATCATCTCGCGTGCATGCGTCTGCACGACCGGATTCAGCCCGCCAGGGATATCGTAACCACCCGCTGCCGATGCCGCGACTGGTGCAAAGGCCATTGCACCAGCAGAGGCAGCAAGCGCTGCCGCTGGGGCCATGGCTGGCCCAACAATAGGAATTGCTGCAATCGACGCAAACGCCGCAGAACCAGCGACGGCAGCATTTGCGCCAATTTCGCTGACCGCCTGCCCCTTGCCGAGTAACTTTTGCAATGCAAAATTCATGGCCATCTCTGCAGCCTGCTTTGCGAGCATATCGATAATTGCATTTGTCACTGCCTGGAACAGACCAGACAGCATGCCGCGTAATGTCAGGGTTCCTCGCAAGGTCTGAGCAATCACGCTGGCCATACCAGACTGAATACTTCCGTACATGCTGCTAGTCATGCGGTTTTGCTCTAGCGTTGCCTTATTACGTATTTGCGTAAGGCGCTGCTGGTGCTGCATTTCAAGCGCTTCCATTTGCTGGTGCATTTGTTCCAGCGCCACCGGATCTTCATCCGGCCCGTGCATCAATTTTTCCTGAGCCTGCATCGCTTGCATCTTGATCTGATAACGTCGGGTTTCAAATTCCTCTTGCTTCTGCAAAAGTTGCTCGGTCGTCATCCGGTGCAATGCCACTTCCAATTCAGAAGCCTGCTCTTCAGCATCAATGCCTGCCAACGCCGCATTGCGCCTGGATTCCTCTATGATTTTATTGGTGGCCTGCTGTTGCTCAGCCATCGCTCTATGCTCTTTGTTGATTTCAGCGTAGGCAGCTCTCGCTTCTTTGCTTTCTGCACCGTATCGAGCGACGTTGGCTTTGTACATCCGTTCAGCAATCGCCAACCTTTCGGTATGGTTGTGCTTGAAATTTTCTAGGCTGGCTTTCTCGCCCGCTATCTCTGCTTCGAAAGCTTCCTTACGAATTATCGCTTTCTCTGCGTAGAATTTCTTCTCAACCTGCGCCCGTTCCTCTTTCGACATTGTGACCGTGTCAAGTATTTTCTTCCAATAGTCACGTTCCATTTCATGGCTGTATTCGTGCGCAGTGCCAGCCAATTCCTGTTGTTTTGCATAGCCATCCTTGTCAGCACCCAGTTTCGCTTCCCATTCGCGCATGCGACTTTTATCTTTGCTGCCTTTGTCTGGCTGGCTAAAGTCATAGGTCGGACCGCCGCTAATTTTTTTGTCTTTTATTTCTGGGCCCGATTTGGGGCCGCGCATGACGATCTCGTCGGCCATCTCTTTGCCTGCTCTGGCAATCTCGACCATCTTCTTTGCATGTCTTGTAGCGATGTCCTGAATATCTTCTGTGCCGCGCTGCCATGCTGCCTTGGCCCCAGAGAAGTCGCCGTGTAATGCATGGTTAATTGTGTCGGCCATGCGCATGACATGCACCACCAGTATTTCTATGTAGCCCTTGATGATCTCGATAATGAGATTGATGGCGGTTTTAAACGCGACAAATGCGATCTCGATCACCTTTAAAGCATTGCCGAAAATTTCCATCGCGCCAGGTGCGCTGCCGCCCATGACCTCGCTGACGATATTGCCTATCTCAGCAAAGCCTGATTTGCACAACCCCCAGAGGTCCATGACGATATCGCCAACCATACCCAAGATGTTGCCGAGTAAATCCATCACAAGCCCCATTGCCTTACCGGCAGTCGGACCCACGCCTGATAACCAGCCGCCTATCTTGACAAATGCGGGTAGTAGCGCGTTACCCATTTGCACCTCCAGCGACGTCATGACCAGCTTCATGTCGTTGATCGACTCTTTGTATTGCTTTGCCTGTGCGACGCCTTCATCGCCAACCACTAAGCCTAGATCCTTGGTTTTCTGTTCAGCTGCTTTGATTTCTTCTGTCGTGAGCTTGAGCATCCCTTTGACTTCATTCCAGGACTTGCCATAGGCCTGCGTGCCTGCAATATTTTGTTCGATGGGATTCTTGATTTCTTTGAGCTTGGCATTCACTTCGCCCATGATGTCCAGAGTGGGACGATACTGCCCGTTTGTGTCCTTGACCTTAACACCCAAGGTTTCAAACGCCTGGCCATTGGTGGCGATTTGCTTCGCCATCTTGCCAGCGGCCATGGTCACCATTTCGCTATCCAGGCCCATATGACGCATTGCCACCATCATGACGCTGGCACGTTCAGTAGTGATGCCCAGTTGTACCGACAGTTTCTTGGCTTCGCCGCTCCATTCAATCGATGCACCGATGATTTCTTTGAATGCCTTGCCGCCTGCGATCACTGCTGTCATCGTGCCGATTAGCCCGGTGACAGTCTTAAACGCATTGGAAACCAGTTGCATGGAACCTTCCAGTGCCTTATAACTTGTTTCTATGTCCTTTGCTGTCTTTTTTGCAGACGTCTGCACTTTTTCCATGCCCGCCTCGAACGGGCCAGGGTTGGCCGAGACTTCATATTCGATTGCTTTGTCTGACATGGGAACTCCAAAATAAAAAAGCCCGCTGGCCTAGATCAAGCCTGCGGGCGGTGGGAACATCGAAAATAACTCTTCAAGACTACCTTGCTCATCCTCTCCTGATGGGCTGTGAGACACAATTTCATGCTCTTCATCTGGTGGCTCATACCCCACGTACAAGGCAGTTAGCTTGTGTGTTGGCGGATGCAGCCGCCAATACTTGTTTTGTGCCTGGATTGATGGAATGTCCCATTCATTCCAGGCTTGTTGCGGAGTGCAGCCGGTGCTGGCTACTATGTTGGCGATGGCGTCATCAAGCCCGCCGCCGTCATCTGTTCCTGCACTCTCCGCGCCATGTTTCCCGCTTGCGCAACCAAACCGGATACATTCAACAACGTCTCCCATATCTCGAAAAGATTGCCATAATCGACCATCACTTCGACTTCTTCGAGTGTGATATCGGGGTAATTGCGCAACAGACTGGCATGCGCAAGCTTAGATACGAACTCGATATCAGGCATGGAACCGATAAACACTGCCTTGATTTCGGGGCGGTATTGCTTGGATGTAGCGGCATTCAATGGGGCCAGCACGTATTTCTTGCCACCCATTGTTACTTCGTTGCCGGGTATTTTTATGGTGCTCATTCGGATGAACTCCATTTCCAGACGTTGCCCAGGTCGTCGGCCATGGCAGACATATCCAGCTCTGGGATCAAGAAGTCTTCCTGCTTGGTGGACATGGCCAACTTACTAGACGTCACTTTCGGCCAGGACTGCGTCAGCACCTTGCCACCACGCCGCATGGACAGATCCAGACGGAAAGTAGGTGTCTGGCCCATGGCCTGATTGCGCATGGTGAGGATTTTGCCACCGGTTGCATTGGTGGTCTGGTAGTCGATAAATACGGTTTTACCGACATCCGCCGCCGCAAAGGTGTATGCGCCCACACCGTCAGTCGTGTACTGCCCTGCAGCCGGGTTCGCCATCACGCGTATCATGGGAGTGCCGTTTGCATCGGAGCGTACGCCCAGATTTGCAAAGAAAATGGCCCCGCCAGTTGGCGCAATTGTTATCGTGGCGGCACAAACGATACCGTTTTCATCGTTAATGGTATCAATCAAACCGTCAATGGCAGACTGGCCGATGAAGGCAGCAGCAAAAGGCAGAATATTGATGTTAGCAAACTTCGCCTTGATACCCATCTTGCCCTTGCCGCGCCCCTGATCAACAGGGAAACTGTTACGACCGTACAGAAATTTTTCATCGAATGAGGCATCAAAGCCAACATCCTGCAAAATGCCAAATTGAAACGCCGTAGGCGCTGCATAGGCACTTCCAAGGGCATCTTGCATAGGCGTAGCCCACAAGACACCCGAACCAAAATGGCGAGCCATATTGTATTCCTTTAATAAAATGCCTCGTTTGAATACGAGGCGTATGAGATTGCTGGTAGTTGAATTGACTAAATCAGTTGCGACGTATCGCGTCTGTCAGACAGGTAGATAGCGTGATATCGCACCGTCTGGACACCGGCAGTAAGATCCGCATTTGCGCCGTCCCAATGTGTACCGACCCGCCGAATGCTGCTGCACAGGGTAAGAATCGCCGGATCTGACGTTAATGCCTTGTTGACTGCCAGGGCGACAGGTGCAGCAATGTCGTCCCAAACTTCACCACGAACGTGAATTTCGATCTTGAAAACGAAATTGTTTTCATCGACCCGGTTAGCAAAGGCATTGGTATCTTCGTTGTCAGGGCGAATCACAATTGCTGGAAGCTCTTCACGTTGAAAGGCTTCTTCGCGAGAGCGATAGACATTCGTGCCAACCGGACCGGCAGTAAGCAGCGACTGCAAGGCAGCAACGAGGATCTGGTTACTGATGGGTGTCATAGTCGGACTTAGAGGCTACTCGCTCATCCTCAGGGGCTTCTAACAGGGCCGCATGGGTGCGGGCAACATCGTCCGGCAATTCGATTTCTTCGCCCGGATACTTGACGCTGCCATCATCCAGAACGAAGGAACCGGCCTTGATACGGTATGTTTTCATACTTAGTCCTTTTGCAAGGTTGCACGATAGGTTATGCCATCGTCGGTTTGGTTGGTAATTTCACGGACAGTGAAAGAGATATTTTTGACCGTGATACGCGAGCGATGCTTCAGGCCAGGCAGGTCGTCTGGATCATATTCAATGGCATAGTCATCGCTGATTTGCATGGCGCTCAACACTGCCACCGATGGTTCAGAGTACATAACGCGAGTGGTATGCACTACGCCATCGGTTCCAGTAAAAACCACTGCTGCACCAGCATAGTCAGTAAGACGCTTGAAGTTTTCCTTGACTAGCAATCGCCAGTTGTCTGCGCCATCGCTCATTTATTGCTGTTGCTTTTTTTGCCAGTAGGTTTTTGCGCACCGTCAGGCAAGACAGCAAAGCCGCGCTCGATCAAGTCATCTGCTTCATCTTCGCTGACATCGCAGGCTTCACCTGGTGGTATGTACACGCGCTGATCATTGACGGTCGTTTGCAGGGTAATCAAAGGAATGATTTTCATGAGTTCACTCCGGGCATTGCTGCCCGGATTTCCAGGTTAAAGGACGGTTGCTGTCAAGGATGCGTTAGGACGTTGAGGTACTACCAGAGGTGCGGATTGCATCAACATGTAGCGCACGGCGGGGTCTTTTTCTACCCAGGATTTAGGGTAGTAAGGCAGCGCCTGGAAGCCTGCCTCTTCATCACGGATTGCACCGAAGGCACGCATGCCTTCGAGTTGCGCGCCACAGAGAACGACTGTACCAGGGGCGATCATTGGCTTTTCAATGTTATCTACCGGGTCAACATACCAGTCTGAATAGACATAGATGTTGAAACCATCAATACTGCCCATGTAGACGCCGCCAGTTTCAACAGCTGCATTGAGTGAAATGTCAGCACGGTTGTTGTTGAGGGAGTTCCAGCGAGTTTTTACGAACGGGTTTTCGCGGAATACTTCCCATACATCGACCGTCATGATGACGTCACGGCTCATTGCACCGGAGTTTTTCAAGACCAGGCTTAAGGCCCAGTCCTGCAGGTCATTGAGCGGGTTCACACCAGCGTCAGACCATTTGGAGCCAGCCAGTTTGACAATGGTATGCGAAGCATTACGGCCATAATCAACGACTACAGCGGGATAAGATTCGCCGACGACCGTCACTTTGCCGCTCACCAATGCTTGCGCCGCCATCCATTCCAGGCGACGGGTGATCAAACTGATCTGATCTTCCAGCTCTGTACGCAGGTTGATTTGCGTACGATCTTCTGGAGACAAGTTGCCACCGATTTGCTCACCGATGGTACGTTTGAGCGGTTTGGAAGAATCAAAAACGCGCTTGTCTTTGATGTAAGCCGGTGCAAAGCTCTTGGTATTGAAACCCTTGCTGGTCACCACCTTGCCCTGGACCAGTGGTGAGACAAATGGAGCCATACGACGCGCGCCACCTTCAATATCGAAGGAAATTAACTCGGTTTGGCTGCGTTGTTCAATCGTGAAGTAACGGTCGAGTAAGAAGGACTGAGATGCTGGCAGATAGGCGACAACATTCGCCAGTACTGCAGTGCTAAAAATATTGAATGGCATTTATTTCTCCATATCGGAAAACAAAAAGCCCCGCATTGGCGAGGCTTTCAGTGGAACAAAGTGAGGTGAATTACACGCCGCCGATGGTATCGACAACCATGATGGACAGCCCACGCAGCGCGTCTGTCACGGATTGCACCGTATGGCCCGCACCAATTGTCAGCGCCGCACTATTAAACGTGCCTGCAAAGTAGCCCAGACCGCCTGCGTCACCGGCAGTTGCGTCACAATCCTGCGCCAAGACCACGCTAGGACTTTGGGAGCCATCCGTTGCAGCGGTGGCAGCGAGCGTATATTTGCCGCTGGCAGTAATTTTCCCCAGGACCGTACCACGCGAATAGGACTGGCCACCAAGCAAAATGATGCCCTTGCCGACAATGCCATCGGCGTCATCGGCAATCAGACGATCTGGGATGTAGACATCGGTGCGAATCGCTGCCTGTGTATTTAAATCCATGTGAATCTCCGGAAATGAGTAATTGAAAAAGAATGTCTGCTACTTAACTGCCAGGTGTTACTTGAGAAGCACTTTCTTGCCCGCGCCAAGAATACGCAGGGCCATGGCTTCGGCTTGCGCTTCCGGTGACAGCTCTTGCTCACCAGCACCATTGCCATCGGCCCCGATTTTAGGGTTGGTAACGTTCGCCATTGCCTGGTTAAAGTCAGTATTACCAGTCGGTTTTTGTGCTGCTGCTGGGGACTTTGCCAGCAGTTTCTTGGCTGTTGCCGCGTCCATGTCGGTCTCCAGGGCGAAGGTCTGAGCCATGGCTTCGCGGCCTTGGCTTTCTTCGCTCTGCAAGATGGCACCAATACGTTCACGCTCAGCAGCAGCACCTGCGCGGTGACCTTCAGTACGTGCCTGATTGATGGCTGCTTGGGTTTCGGCGCTGATTAATGCCGATTCTTGATTTGTACTCATCCGAGTTTCCTTTCTGGTTGCGCCGAATTGCGCGGGTTTGAGGGGTTTAACTTGCACTTCTGCTTCTAACATGGCGATGGTTTCTTGCATGGTGGCGATGCCGTCTGCAAAGCCATCATCGACGGCTTGTTGCGGGTTCATGGTCCCGGCCTGAGTGGACATGACCAGGTCGGGTGATATGGCACGGTTGCGGGCGACGGTATCTACAAACAAAATTCGTAGCCGGTCGATTTCAGCCTGCAAATCTGCCATGGCAGAATCGCTTAGCGGCGCATGGCTACTAAAATCGTTCTTCTTATCACCAGCAAAGATTGCTGTGTAGACGTATCCCTGCGCCGTGTCCCGTTTGCTTTGGTCTACATGTAAGGCAATGACACCAATGCTGCCAACACCTGCTGTGCGTGGCAAAAAGAGTTTTTGTGCCGAACACGCGATTGCATAACCTGCGCTGTACGCTTGTTCATTGACAATCGTCCAGACGGGTTTAGCCTGGCGGGCTGCATATATTGCGTCTGCCAAATCGTATAACCCGCTTACTTCCCCACCCAGACTATCGACTTCAAGCAAAATGCCTTTGACATCACGGTCTGCTGTGGCTTGGTCAAGCAAATTATTGATACTGGAATAAGAAGTCATGCCGGACATGGCGTCCATGCCACTGGCACGCTGCACCAATGTTCCCATGACCGGAATGATGCCGACCCCACCAGAGGTAACCTGGTAAGGTTTTTTTGTCCCGTTTGGCGCTGTATAACTGCTGGCAGCAACGATCTCTGGCTTATCAACAACGAGACCACTTGCATAAGTCCTAAACACGTTCTCGATGACGCTGGCCTTGTCGGGGTGCAACATCAATGGTGTGTTGTACAGACGGCTAAATAGGTGTGGATAGCGCATCACTCTAATTCCCCTTCAGTTTCTGGTTGCTGTTCCTTTTTCGGATCAACGTTTGGGCTATCTGGCATATCTTCACCCGCTGGAGCTTGCCCTGGTCGGGGCTTGCTCTGCGATGGCATGGGCAAGCCGAGTTCGTTGCGCAAGGCCATTTCGCGAGCCTGCTGGTGCAACACCTCTTCCCAGTCCAATCCCTGCTCTGCGCACTCTGCTTCGAGTGTTGACAGACCGGAGTCCATGCGGATCTGGGCGGCTTGCGCTTCCTTGACCGGATCAACCCAGCCCCGACCGGAACCTATCCAGCGGCAGCGGCAGTAGGCAGCACGATTCGCGTAAAAGTCTGGTGCTTCGACAAGACCAAGATTGACGGCTTCTTCTAGCCACAATTCGTAGACTGGCTTTGCCCAGTAGTCGGACAGTGCCTTGCGCTCAGACCTGAAATAGCGCCAGGCCTCCAGCAATGCAGCTCGCGCACTGCTGTAGTTGGTTTTACTGAAGTCTTTCATCAGCAATTCATACGGCAGGTTCACGCCAGTGGCGATATGTCGCAGCACTGCTTCCATGAAAGCACCGAAACCCGCCGATGGTCGGCCTGGATTGAAAGCGGACAATTTCTCGCCGGGATAAAGAGGCACAATCGCACCGCTCTTGAGACGCGCCCTGTTTTGCGGTCTCGCTTTGTCGTCCATGTAAGGCTTCACAGCCTCTTCGTTTCCGCCCAGCATGGCCACCAGACCTTCATATTCCATGGGCGTCTCGACAAAAGCTGCGATCATGGCATTCACAACTGCGGAGTCCAGTTCAGCATTTGCATATCGGTCGATCATTTTGAATTGCTGCATGACTGCAGCAAAGATAGGCTTGCTCCTGGTCATGCCTGGACGGTCTTTACGCCCCCAGTGAATCACCCGTTTTCGCCCCCATGCAGTGGTCGCTGGAATTTTTTCCCAAACACCTGGTGTAGAGAACCCGGCAAAGATGTCGCCCGGATGCGTTGTGCGTATCCAGTAATTTAATGAGCGGCCATAATCATTGATGTCGATACCGCCGCGTCGGTACCGAGTATCAAAGGAATAGTTGGGATTGCATAAACGGTCTGGCTCCAAGACAAAAAGCCGGGTCGAAAACTCTTGGCCCGCCTCTGATTCCCAGATGGGCAGTGCCAAGCCTTCGCCATTTATCAAGGATGATGTGTATACCAGCGTAGTCAGACCAGCGAAAGTCAACTGGCGAGCGGCATCACAATCTGTGCTTTCTGCCCACAGCATGAAGCGTGATTCGGTATTGCGCGACCACTCTTCTGCCCACTCTTTGTCTTTACCTAGCAGCTTCCAGGCGGGCATTGCCACCAGACGCAGTCCGGTGCCGACCACGTTATCAGCTTTGGTTTGCACCACGCCAGCGGCAATGCCGTTGTTACGCGCTAGGTCACGACTCCGGGAGGTCAGCAAAGGCAGGTCCAGCAGCGTATCGGTATCCGCAGATCCGGCAAACGGTTGCCACGATGCTAGTTGCTGGCTATTACGTGACGCGCCATCGTGCGCGGGGAATGCTGCGGTTGCTTTGGGCAAGGCAGTATCCACCGCACGTATGTGCGGTTTCTTTTGTCGTCTTTTCATGATCAGAAGTATTGATAGATAACGCGACGCGGATTACCACCACCGCCCAATGCAGCAATCT
Organism: Undibacterium sp. Di26W; assembly: GCF_049340265.1. NCBI lineage: Bacteria > Pseudomonadati > Pseudomonadota > Betaproteobacteria > Burkholderiales > Oxalobacteraceae > Undibacterium > Undibacterium sp. Di26W. Next base: position 19,734 of record NZ_JBMPOR010000007.1, on the reverse strand, counting down.
GGCTTTTAAGTTTGGCGATATACATTTGAAGCGCAGGCACTTGTGCCGGCGTATAGCGAATCTTTGTGCCGGAGCGGTCAAATTCGACAACTTGCGTTCCAGTCATCAGTTTGTTGAGCGCATCTTCTGCGCTGGACAAGTAAGCTTGTAATGTTGTGAGATCAGCCATTAGTCATAATCCGTAGAGTGGTAAACGACAAATCCCGACTCTTGGCCGGGATTTTGCTGTGTGGGTATTGATTTTGGTGCCGAAACTTTGGGGCTTTCTCTCGGTCTTGTTTGGGGTTTCGCCGGTTGCTCTTCTTCCTGGTCATCATCCCTAACAATTTGGGGAACCTGGGGTGCGAAAATGTCTTGCTGATCTGGATCAACCCGGAGCTTTTTACGCTCCCAGTCAGCCTCGCGCCAGCGATGCAAGCCTAAAAAATGTGCTGCAGCCAGGTTGTAAACCATCAAATCCCATGCTTCATTCCGTGCCGCTTTGGCTTTTACCCACTCTGTCCGCTTGAAACCTTTGACATACCTGGTCAGCTTGCGCTCAGCAGTCATTTGCTCATAGTAATCAGCGGATAAATCTTCACTGAAATGTATGGCGCCTGGTCCACTATCAAATTTAATACGGTTATAGATCCAGTCCTTTGCTGTATCAGTACCGACTATCCAAAGCTCAGCGCCGCGCTGCATGGTCTTTCCACGTTTGCTGACATCGAGCTTTGTCGGCCTGGTGGCAATCACCGGCTTGTTAGGGCGACTCGCGCCTTTAATCGCGATGACGTTGCGATATCGCTTAGGCCGGGTGAATGTGTACACCTCTTCAGAAGAGTTACCGTCACCGGCATCGATGCAAGTTGCCTCGATCTTCATTTCACGACCGCTTGATCTAACCAGGGGAGTCTGCAGGATTTCTTCCAGTTTATCCCAGGTGGCTTTCTCTGCTGGGTCACCTGAAATAACCACATAGTCCAGCACCCAGGACTCCAGCCCCACGCCCCAGCCGACTAACTTTAATTCGAGCCGGTTGCCCTGTACGTCCACCGCAGCGGTAATCACCAGCACGCCATCCGGTACGCTTCGCAGAGAATATTTTTCTGCTCGCTTCTTCAAATCGTCCGCATGAGCGCGTTCTTGCGCCATATCCCAGCACTTGGCCAAGCGCGTATTGTAGAAAACCTGCATCGGTTCTGGATCGCCACGATCCAGGGCGACTTTAGCCGTGTCGTACTGTTTACCCAGCTCTGCCCAACTGGTCCAGCCTGCTGGGGCATAGAGGGTCGACAGGTGAAAGCCGACCGTTTTACCGTCACCTGGTGCGCTTGCGATCCACTTCCCTGCTGCCAGCATGGCAGTCTTGTGATGTTCTTCTATGACGCAATCACATTCTGCGCATTTATAGTAGGCATATCGGTAGTCATCGTCGTAGCGTAGATTCTCCCAAACTAGCTCTTGCAAATGTTCGCAATGTGGGCATGGAACATAGTAATGCCGTTGGTCGCTGACGGTGTAGAGATCATCAATCCGGCTGGACCCTTCAAGCGTCGGCGAGCTGGTGTAGTAAATTTTTGCATTGCGACCGAAGGTGCTGGTGCGTGCCTCTGCCAGTTCAATCGGATCACCTTCCTTATCGACGTTCAATTCCCATCGGTCGACTTCATCACCATAAATATAACGGGCTGGTATCTCTGCCAGATTGGCTGCACTGCCAGCGGTGGTGATATAGAGCGTGCCGCCCTTGAATTCTTTGGTGTCAATTGTGTTTCTGCTGTCGCGGCTTCTTGGTGCCGCCACACATGCATTGACCACCGGAACAGCATTGATCGTTTTGTCGATACGACCGCTGACACGTTTAGCCAGGCTGAGTGATGGTAGCAATACCAGCATATTGCCGGGTGCCTGGTGGATGCTTCCGCATATCCAGTTCAAGGCAACCTGCGTTTTCATCAATTGCGAAGCGACCTTGGCAACAACTCGACGGCAAGGATGTTCGGGCGATAGGCACTTCATTACTTCTTCAGCGTATGGGGTTCTGTCACTACTATACTTGCCTGGTTCAGCGCCGTTTTCGGGTGGAATACGCATGTATTCATTTGACCAGACATCAATCCAAAGCGGTTGATCTGGTGTAAGCCCAGCTGCGTACTGTGTACGGTAAGCCAGGCCTCCGTCATAGACTGCAGGCATGGGTGCGTTCCTTTAGTGAGTGCAGACGTCTGCACTCACTAAAGTGACACAGCAGACTAGTCCATTGATGTTTGTAAGTCTTGCTCAGCCATTATTGCCAGATCCGCTAAGGCTTTTCTGATCGCTTCACGCATGGTTTTCTCGATCTCCCATGAGTCTGTCATCGACGACAGAATGGGGGCGACCTTTGTTGGCAGACCCATCATTACATCGCGCTGCAGCCTGGCAAGTTTGAAAGCAGCAGCCTCGACTTTGTCGCGCTCGACCAGCTGGCCGATCTGTTTTAAATATTCGTTCTCAGCTTGTAGCGACAAGTAATGCTCGCGCTTGGCGCGGGCTTTCTGGAAGTTGTCCTGGTCGTCGTTCGGCGCTGGGGGAATAAATGGTGCTTCGGGAATATCAGGCGCATGAGGTTTGGTGAATTGCTTTACATCTCGCTCAACGCGATCACGCTCATGTCGCTGGGCGACAGCAACCTTGCTGGGGTCGGCGCTCCTTTTTAGCAGATCCGCAGTCGCCTGTACATCTACCATCTTGCCGTCTTCGCTGAGCACCAGCCGCCCCAGCTTTCCAAGCTTAGAAACGTATGCCGGTGAGAACCCTTGTTTCTCTGCAAATTCTTTTCGATTGAGATAATTTCTTTCAGACATTCTCGACCTTAGCCCAAATAACTAAATAGAAAAGTGGCATAAGAACATACCTATAATAAAATAACAATTTACCAAGTCCAAATTTAAGGAAGTTGTATGAACTTAGAAACCATCGCAAAAAAATATTTTGAGAAATCTTCAGAAATTGAAATAACTCAAATGATAGTCAAAGGTGCATCAAAGGAAGAATTCGATGAATTACGCAGGCAGGAAGATATCGCAAAAAATTCCCCTGAACTAAAATTTCTACCATCTGCATTATATGTTACGACCTATAGGAAATTGGTCAATGGTCAATTGATGCCGTATGGAAGTTCTCAACACAATGTTGAGGATCTAAAACTAAATATCTTATTAAGAAAAAACAAACAATTCTGCTGGTTACTAGCAGAAACCTATGAAGCGTTCGAAGACTTTCTAGAGGAAGTTTACGCATATCTTGGTTTTACTAACAACGAGACATGGCCAATGAGTGACTTCGGGGAAATAACTTTGCTTGAGTTGCCCTCTAAAGACTTTGAGTGGTATCAAAGCAGGGTAGAGCATAAAAAGAATAAACCAAGCAGCATACTAACCAGACTCCGCTTGCTATATCCTGAACTTTCAAAAATCGAAGCAAAAAATGCCCTTGGAATAAATGCAAAGATATACCTAACCTTAATAGAAAAACTAAGACATATCATTGTTCACAATCATGGGATAGTGACTGACAAAACACGCTTCATTGAAAAAGTAATGAAGGACTCGGCTCTATTCAACAACGGGAAATATGACGTTGCGCACAAAGAATTTATTGAATCTCATTTTGGCACTGGGAAATATGAAAACTTGATTTTATTGCTCGAAATTAAAATCAATTCTGATGCACCTATAAATTCTTACCATGATGTGTTTAATGAATTAAGTGGGTTTTTACTTGCGTATGCTGCTTACATTTATGAAATCATCAAAAATCACGAGATCGCCCAAAATCAACAATTAACCAAGTAAATTAACCAATTTAACTCTGGTGGGTTAATTTAACTAAGTTGGAAGGCCAGCCACTAATGAAACAACGGGGTTCGAATTACCCCTAACGACAGAGACGCAGTAAGGACCCGTGACCCGGCAAGAGCCATGCACATCAGCGTTGGGTTTTGAGTGCCTGTTCAATTGCTGCCCTGATGTTCTTGTCCATCGTTGCCTTGACTGTGATCTCAGATACATAGTAGAAGTCCAATAGTGCTTTGAAGTGTGCCGAGCGTACAAAGATCAACACCGGCTTAACAGCGCTGCCATGCCCAAGCGAGTGACGAGACCAGATACCAAGCGGCAAGCGACTGCCGGGGCTACCCACAAAGTAGGAGACGCCAGCAATACCTTTCTTAGCATTACCCTTTGCCAGTGCTGCCTTGCGCTTATCAGTCATGTTGGCCTTGTAGCCCATCTCTGGGAATGCCTTGAAGTACGATAACAGCTGAACGATCAAACCTCTATCGATGTTGCCATACGAGTCAAGCCTAGCGGCAGACCCAGGCACAACATAATAACCAGAAGGTAATGCACCAACTGCCTGCAATGCGCGTTCGAATCGCTTCTGATGCCTTGTGCCGCCATCTATCTGTGCTGATAGAAATTTTATAGCTGGCGTGCCTTTGGCTGAAAAGTCTTTGATACCCACATAGGCAGACAGTTGATTCTTGCGTGCTGGCTTAACGTATAAGCTGTCCAGCGTATAGGGTGTCGGACGATCAAACACATCCTGGAGTTCTTTACGTTTGGCCTTGGCAATCTCTTGCGCCGTTTTTGTCAGAGCAGTCGCAAGTGCATAAGGCAATTGGTTGCGCGGAAAATCAGGCATCTTTGCAATCACCTGATCAAAGTTAGATTTTATCGAAACTTTAAACATAAAAAATTGCCCCAGCTATCACTTGGTAACCGGGGCATAAGGCGAGCTTCACACCCAGGAGTAAAACTTAGAATGTAGTCGGCTGAGCAATGCCACGAATGACCGACATAAAACCTTTTTGCAAATCGGTTGCACCAATAGAAACCCAGCGCTGATCAAGGCCCGGCAATGCTTTCAACTCTTCCACCAGATCGCCAACTTCCGTGGCCTTGGCTTTGACTTTATTCATTGCATCGATTTCGGCTTGCGTCAGATCGCGGTAGCCTTTTATTTGTTGATGCTGATTATCCATGCTTCCATCCTCCTGAAATTTCGAGTACAAACAAAAAAACCCCGAGAACTTATTCAGTCCTTCAGGGCTTTGCATTTTCTTCGGGCGCAGTCGCCCCCGAAGGGACGACAGTAGCGTCTGGGCGCGGAACATACCGTGCGTGCGAATTGTAAGAACGAATTTTAGCAGGAGTTTCCAACTTTTCTAGAACTTTTTTCAGATTGTCGATTGCGCGACCATGAATGAGCCTGATAGACGTGTCATTGATGCGTAGATTTTGAACACGCAATTTGTTTTTTATGAAATGGTTTGGAAACTCCATAACGTACTTTAGCCTTAGCACCATGCGCTGGTCATAATGCAGATTGGCACGCACAGCTGCCTCAACGAGCCAACCGTCTAACTCATTTATATCAATTCGCCTAAGCGCAGACTGTGGCTCATTAATTTCTAACGAAATCTCAATGGCCTCCTCTTCTTTATTTCTTGCAGCAACGTACGCCGCTGCCCACGCTGCACAGCAGGCGCTTCCACCACCACCGATGCCACCACGCACGGTATCACGCCAGTTCATCAATCTTTTTTCCAATTCCAAATCGATCATATTATTTTCCATATTTCGCCTCTGCCATGATTACCCGTAATTTCTTTGCTATTTCCCGCGACTCATCTGGGTCGGTAAAATCTTTTCTCTCTATCGTGATACCCCGCGCCTTTGCCAACGCCAAGGCATCAACCATCCAATCCGGGTCGCATCGTTCGGTCCTGCCTCGCTCATTCAAAAAGTAAGCTGATGTTGCCCTGGTATCTCGCGTACCAACCTCATGACCGTTCTCTGAAGCCCAAAAATGCCCGACTTCACCGGCGATTGCCTTACGTAATTGCGTATTCACAAATTCAGTCCCTTGTCCTGTTCGTAATTGATATACCCATCCGGCTGTCTGTGGCATTTCACTTCTTAGTTTTTTGCTCATCGTCCAACCTTTAAAAAAATAATAGGTTGGACAAGTAGGTTGTACGGCTAAAACCGTTGATGCCATTGGCTTTGTCTAACCTCCTAACCTCGTCTAACCTGTTTTTGAGTTGTAGGAAATATTTTTCTTTGGGGAAGCCCCACGTGTGCGCACGTATACGTGCGGGCGCATGTGCGGGGGTGCGAGAAGGTATGAAGGTTGGACAAGCCCAATAAACACGGGGCTTTCCGCCGTCCAACCTATAAAAAACAAGGTTGGACGAGGTTGCTAGGTTGGACGTGAATGTCAACGATTTACGCTTTTCCGCACGCAACACAATGGCGCACGATCTCTGCAATAAAGTTGCTGTCATTCCGGCCAGCAAGCGCTGTCTGCCCTTTTCCGCACATGGTTCAACCATGCACGATCCCTGGTGCAAGAACGCCGCTATGGCCCGTTTATAAAGGCAGATCATCATCATTCCCCTGCTGCTGATCTACTTCTTTTTCACTTCCAGGGCGAACGTAGTACTGCTCTCTTGCCCCTGTCGTACCTTTCCTCTTGATCCAGCCAAATTTGGTCATGATCGAACCCACGCGGGTTGACTCTGACCGGGCGTTACCCAGCTTGTTTAAGTCGAAATGAAGCGCCTTAACCAAAACCTGCCGTACTGTCACCTGGTTCAATTTAGGAAGCGCGGTTTCTTCACCATCTGCATTGCGACCATCCAGGTATTCCCAAATCCGGCCCACCCACACATCAGATATTTCCCTACTTTCTTGGCGTGGATTTATCAGACTGAATTGCTGCTCAGGGGTCGGATACCACTTAACGCCCTTGCGCATCAGGTGCACGGCTTCACCGATTAACTGCTCACGATCCCGGCGCAATCCATCAAGATCAAGGCGCAAGGCATCCACAGGCCAGAACCGGCGATTACCTGTCGTATCCTTGAAGTATTCGTCTTGGTTCGTTGTGGCCGCAAAAACCGTGCGCCTGGCCTGATTTTTCATCCTGCGGCCATATGGCTCTCGATATCGATCTTTTTGCGATGACATGAACGCCTTAATGGCTGTCACCTCAGACCTGTTGAATTGCTCCAGTTCGGCTATCTCGTAAATCAAAATACCTTGAATAGCTAGGAAGCCATCCTTGTTGCCCATTTCGAATGGTGTATCTGCGAACCACTCGCCACCAAGTATCGCCAGCGCTGTCGATTTACCCTCGCCCTGCTTGCCCTCAAACACCGGCGCATAGTCATGCTTCACACCAGGGTAATACGCACGCTTAGCGAGGCCCACAAAGAACATCAGCGAGACCAGGCGCATGTATTCCGATTCTTCAGCGCCCCAGTAATCAACAAAGGCTCTCTCGATACGCGCCTGGCCGTCCCAAACTTCAGCGCAATGGTCAAAGAAATCCGTCACTGGATTAAAAGCATTTTCACGCGCTATCTGTGCGACTGCCTTTTCGATGTCGCCGACTGAAGCCAGCACCAAGCCGTAATGGTTCGCCAGGAACATCCCCAGGTGAAAGTCATCACCCTCATTCCATTCGCCCGGATCAGAATGCCAGGGCGGTGTTTTACGCTTCACCTGAAGTAAAGAAAACTGATCTAAGGCAACCAGGTCAAGCAACACCGGGTCATTCTTGAGCGCGATATAGACATTCTCCCGGCATCCCTTCACACCACCCTGCGCCGTAGCAATCATTGACGCCCGTATATTCGACCTTGACACCTTGCCAGCGCCAGCCGGACGAGGGGTAGATTGCCCGCCCTGCCCTGCCACCTCATCAATAACAGGCATTTCATCCAGCCATTCGGGCACATCAGAATCATCTACCGCATCGCACTGTGAAGGCTCTGCTGCAGCACCACGGTGCTTGCAAGTCCAGGCCAACACGTCATCCCGCTGGCCACCGTCGGCGATCAAATCAGCCACGTCCCAGCCATCATCCAACACACCAGGTGCAGGCACATCCACCATCGCCACTTCGCAGCCATGCCCGCGCAAAATGTCCGCGAGTTCCACCATCGCCATGACGCCAGGCTGTTCTTCTTCTGGCTTGATCTGCCCCGCTTTGGCGTGTTTTTCCTTATAAACCTTTGAATCGCAATCTGGCCACAGCACAACGCAGCGACCGCTTAATTGCGCCCAATCTGCCTTGGATACAGCCTTGCCACCACCAGGCCAGGACACCACATCGAATACATCGCCAACCAGATCAAATGCCGCATCGACGCATTTTTCACCCTCGACCACCAGCACCGGCAATTCAGGCCGAAACGCGCAACGGATATACAAAGGGCGCGGCTCTCTGAATTGAATCCAGCGCCAGTCACAAGCCCCCGTTACTGGATGTTGCGCATATACGCAAGGCAAAACCTCCTTGCCTCCATCCGACGTCTTGAATCGGTAAATCACTCCCAGCAATTGCCCCTGCTGGTCCAGGTATTCCCAATGCGCCTCTGGTCGTCCACGGTGACTATGCGCAACTGGATAAGGGCCAGCATCCCCTGGAACGGGTAAAACAGGCGTCCATTCGGTACGTGGCTTACGGTCTTCTACCCCCTGTGCAGCTTGCGCAGGCGCTGGTTTCTGCGGCCTTTTAGCAATTGAAGAAACAGCTTTGTTAGGCTTGAAATTAGGGTCACTTGGGGTAAGCTCTATACCCAACTGCGCAGCTAGCGCCGCGCAGGCTTTACCCTGGGACAATCCCTCGCGGTAAGCGTAAAGTGAAATCAGGTCTTTGCCGACTTCCCCTTCTGAGAAGTCGGACCAGATGCCGATTTTGTCGCCTTTCAGGCGAATGCGTAATGATTGCCCGGCTTCGCCGGAGACAGAACCAATACAAAACTCTGCCCCTTCGATGACTCCCCTGGGGAACCAATCGCCAAGCGTAGCTTCGATAGAATTATTAAGTGCGAGCGCTACGCGCTCGATGTCTTTGAGATTCAATTGCTTGATCCCTTGTGGGCAATACGCTGGCCACCCATAAGCGACGGTATATCGCGCCAGTCTTCAGAGCCAGGCCGGGATGGCGCACCGGCGCGATGTTTGGCCACATTCAAAGGACGAGGCACACTAGGTACACGACCAGGCACGATCTGGCCGACATACTTCTGACCCACAGGCAAATGCGTGACCAGGTGCTGGCCAGCGTATTCTTTTCCCTTGGGTGTGGCCTGCAGGTAGTCGCCCACTTCCAATACCAGGGCAAACTCAGCAAGAGGCATCAATACATGATTTTCCAGCGTGTGGGCGCGGTGATACTCGACAGGGATGACATCGAGCAACTGGCTGATTTTTGCACGGCCACCGAGTTCAACAAGGCGGCATATTGCCCGGTGTGCCGCAGAGCCGGTACGCGGGCCTGAACGTCTAATTGCCATGCTTGCGCCCTCCTGTTTTTGCTGCCGTCTCATGGCAGTAAAATTTGAATGTCAGCGCCCGCAGCTCATCCATCGTTTTGTGCATGCGGTCCACCACGCAATTGATGCGTTCGCGCTCTTTCGCATCGACTTCGCCATCCTTTGTCGCAGCTTGAAACTCGACCGATAATTCGCCCAGTTCTCCATACAACTCATGGAATTTGTCAGCTATTGAGCTGTTGTCAATGTGATCCAAGCACGGCAGAAGTACGAACGTGCCGCCGCTTGCGGTGGCGACCGCTTCGGCAAAATGGGTCGTGCATGCAAATTTCTGCATTTGCAGAGCAGTTTGCACATGCAGGTCTTGCCCTTTGCGCTCATAGATGCGGTTTTCGAGCCCATCGCGGCTCATGGCCAGAACAGCCGCCATGCCATCCCAGCCACCCTGGTAAGCCCTGATCATCGATAAATATGCTTGCCGTAAATTCACAACTTCCCCCATTTCCTTGTGGTTGAACTATCACCAAACCGCGCATACACTTCGCTCAAATTCAACAAGGAGCCAATGCGATGACATCCAAAACAACCGCTGAAGAACGTCATGAAATGCAGCGACTTTTCAATGATCTAATAAAAAAATCTGACTACTTGAACAGCACAATCGACAGCTTCCGTTTGGCGACATCCCAATCGATAGCGATACTGTTGAAGGCACTGCTTAAACACGACCCAAGCCTGTTTGTGATTGTTTGCGAGGCCCTGGCCGAAATCGAAACTAAGACGTGGATAAGTCCGAGCATTGACGGGGATCGCTCTCTTCTTGCACGCTCACTTCGGAAACAAATAAATGTGGGTATGCAAGCCTCAAGTACATAAGCCTCGCCTTCGGAATACCGTTTCGCCGCCAAATTGACACTGTCGGGTCTTTAATTTCAAACAGGCGCGCAACCGCACCAGTCCCTCCAAGCTGGTCAATAATCCGCGAGTCATCCTCTTTAATTGGCATCGAGTCTGTTTTCATAATAGTCGCAAATATTAGATTAATCTAATTTAAACATCAAGATGAATTTTAGCTAAATCTAAATATTTTTACTTTAGGATTGCGTTCATGAAATGGTACGAACGACTAAAAGTTGCCCGCGAAGCTAAGGGACTCAAGAAATCGCATTTTGCGAGGGTAATTGGCGTCCAACCGGCGACTATTACCGAATGGGAACGTGGGGACACAGAGAGCCCCTCATCTTCAAACACATTGAAAATCTGTGAGGCACTTAGCATCACCCCTGCCTGGCTTATTAATGGGGATGATCCACCGAAGGTAAGTTATAAATATGAGGGGGCTAATGCTCAAATAGCTCTTGCGGTAGAACGCATGGAAAAGCTCAGCGATACTGATCTAAGTCAAATTATCGCGATTATTGAGACATTCTCCCTAAAATCAAAGGTTCAATAAAAAAAGCCCGCTGTTCGCGGGCTTTTTTCTGCTCTAGCAGTACTGGATCATCGTATCCAGTTTCTGCCTCCTCGCCTCTTAACAATGGGTGCTGGCCTATGTCCTACTATAGTCACAGTCCCCAATTGCATGTACTTAAACACCACTGTTTCAGTTTTTATTAACACTTGCGTGAGGGGAACATTCCTTGAAACATACGTGCTTTAAACATTGTGAACGATTCAGTAAATATATTAATAACAATTACACTGAATTCGGCAACAAGAAATGAAGCCACATAAAGTATATGAATTAACAGAAGGAAATAGACGTGAAACAACCAACCATTAGGAAAATACTGCCATTTATCAAAAAAGACCGTCAAAAAAAAACCGCTTCTTACTGGTCCTTTCCAAACAAGGGAACTTATGAAGATGGCGTCTTACTTGGAACCGAAATGGGAAGGTTGTATCTGAAGGAAGTTAATACCTTGCCGCCACACTCACCTATTTTGCCAATGTGTGTTTTGTCAGCAGTTGATAATGACAAGATCAGCAGTGCAAAACATGGTCAAATTGTAGGTTTCTTTACAGAAATAGAATTGGCTTTGAAGTCTCGCTGAGCCTCATGTATCCCAATTTTCTCGCGTTAAAAATACAACGTAAAAAATTCCAAAAGTGTAACAATAAACATATTTTTAGATAAATCTAATATTTTTATTGATATTAAATTTAGATTTATCTAATATTTGGCTTGTCAACTTTTTAGACGGAGCTAAATATGAAGACCTTTTTGCAAAGACTGATCGACGAAAACAAACGTCGCTTTGAAACTCGTACAGCCGAAATCGTGCGCATGATGTCCGAGATAGAAGCTGCCGAGCCAATAATCAGGCAGCTTGAAACCCAGTTGGGAAACCAGCTAAAGGTTTGCAGCCAACTAGAAGACAACACCTTCTATCCGCGCCCGCTGTTCCTCAGCGAGACGTACTACAGCCATCACGACCGCCGCCTGCATGATTGCCTGTTATCCCTAGGCTTCGTGGAAGTCTATCGCCTGGGAATTTCCAGCGGATTGTATGACCACGCCATCTTTGAAAAAGGCCAGGTGTTTATTTCCATTGACACAGCCCCAGGCTATCGCACACCTGACAGACCTGCACCAGCCAATCAAAAACGCCGCGTAAGCGACAAGGTGGCAGCATGAGTACCTTTACGGTCACTGTGCGCACACCTGACCAGGTCGTCAGCTATCCAGCAATTGCGCCCACATCTGCCGATGCCATACTCGACGCATTGGATCATTTCGGCATTGCCTCAGTCAGCGCCCTGCCGTTAGTTGGAGGTAAATAATGCCTTTCAATTTCCTGACCCATCGCATCAAGCCCACAGAGCTGACAGCCAAAGAAGGCCCGACCAATCCTAAGCCTGGTGTATTCACAGGCTTGTACGGTCGCGCATACATCACTCAAAGACAGAAACCTGCAAAAGTGCAGACGTCTGCACTTTTGAAAAAGCGGGGCTGAAATGCAAAAAAATCAGCCCGCATCCACTACCCCGGCCATTGGTAGCCGAGTCGTCTTTGATAGCGACTACGGCCCGCAATCCGGCCAGGTCATCGACTTTTTACCCTGCCTCTTGAACGGCAGAGAGCATGCAGTTATCGAGATTGACCACCCACTACCCGGCATTGTTTATCGCGTGCCGGCAGACACTTTGATACCTATCTAACCAGGAGCAGTTCATGAGCCTTTCAGAATCTACAGCATTAGCCAACACAGACCAGCCGATCATCGTTGCCGAGCTGGTCGATGACAGCACCTTCAATATTTTTAAACTTAGCGATATACGCATATCAAAAACCAACCGCAAGCGCTTTAATGAAGTCGCCTTGCAGGAACTGGCCGCTAGTATCAAGGAAATGGGTGTAGCACAACCTATTCTCATTCGCCCAGTCGCACCGACCGAGGTCGACCCAGAAGGGTTTGAAATTGTCGCCGGTGAACGTCGCTACCGCGCCAGCATCATCGCTGGTGCATTCACCATACCTGCGATGTGTCGAACATTGACCGACCTGCAGGCGGCAAAAATTCAAATTCTGGAAAACCTCCAAAGGGAAAACCCTCACCCACTGGAAGAAGCAGAAGGGTATGAAAACCTGATGATGTCGCATGGCTACAATGCCGACCAGTTAGCAGACGAACTGAAGCGATCACGCAGCTATATTTATGGCCGCTTGAAGTTGTGCAACTTGGCACTTGAATTGCGCGAAGATTTTCTGGATGACAAATTCAATCATAGCGTGGCGCTGCTTATCGCCCGCATTCCAACACCGGCGCTGCAGGTGAAGGCAGCAAAAGAGATTTTGGCACCACAGCACAACGGTGACACGCTGTCGTATCGCGCTGCCGTCCAGATTATCAAAAATCGCTATATGCTGGACTTAACCAAGGCGACGTTTGAAATCAAAGACGCCAAGCTACTCGCGATTGCCGGATCATGCGATAAATGCCCAAAACGCACCGGCAATCAACCAGAAATTTTTCCCGATACCGACCAGAACATTTGCACTGATCCAGATTGCTTTGCCGAAAAAACAGCCGCGCACAACGTCAAGAAACTGAATGCCGCCAATAAAAAGGGGATTCCCGTACTTGAAGGTCAGCAAGCGACCGAAGCCAACAACCAGATCATTTACGACCGTTGGGGGAACGAGAACGTTGATGACGAGGCGACGCTCCGTTATTTTGAGCGTGTCAAAGACAATACAGCACCAGTTGACACTAAGGTCATTGATCTACTTGCAGCCAAAGCACCTGCAGCAGATTTTGCAATCAAGCTCGATTTTGGCAAAGTCAAAATGGCATACACCCGCGCTAAGGTCCAAGCAGCACTTGAAAAGGCCGGGCTTTGCTATACCGAGCAAGAATACGCTGCGCTTGAACAAGCAAAAGATAAAGAAAAGGTTGTCGATTCAGCCCAGAACGACGCTTACCTGGAACGCTGCAAGAAAGAGGATGAGAAAAAACAACGCGCCGAAAAAGAAACCTCTTTCCGCGTTGCCCTGTATAAGCGGCTCCGCCAACGTAGTTTCGCTGGCTTCAGCCTGCAATCACTGCGTGAATTTGTCAAAGCTATCGTTACTGACTATCGCAATGATTTTTCGGTGCCAGACGATCTCCTGGGCGACTTATACCCGTTTGAGAGTGGTGATGACGAAACCGTGTGCAGCTACATTGATCAGGCATCAATTGAAGAAGTTCAAATACTGCTTGTTGACCTAATCCTGGGCGAAACACTCAGCATCAGTCAATGGACAATTGATGACGCGGGCGACGAAGACGACCAGTTTAACACCGTGCTTGCAATGGCTAGGGCCGAAGGCATCGACCCCGACCAGGTACGTGCCGAACTGGAGACACCTGTCGAGCCTGAAACAGCACCAGAGTCGGTGCAAAAACCAGCGAAACGTGGTCGCAAGCCAAAAACTGAGACACCAGCCGACGTAACATTGACTGAAGAAAACAAGGCGGCAAAAGAGGCGGAAGTAGTTTTACCAAAGAATGCCCCCTGGCCATACCCAACATCTAAAGGCGCAGCATGACTAAACTACTCTCTCAACAGGATGTCATCGACTATCTGCAAGTAACTCGCCAAACTATTTATGTCTGGAGACGGCAAGAGATATTTCCTAAACCGTTTCAAGTTGGCCGCTTTCTACGCTGGAAGCAAGAAGACATTGAAAAATTTGCATCTCAACATACAGCAGCAATCTGAGTGTCAATCCAGTCGCTGTACCACTTCATCATGGTGACGCGCTGATCGTAATAATCAGCGCGGTTATACGCCAGACGCACATCATCGCTTTCTTTGTGTGCCAATTGTCTCTCTATCCAATCCCGATTAAATTGAGTCTGCTGGTTCAGCACTGTGCTGGCCAGCGCTCTAAAACCATGTCCAGTCATCTTTCCGCGATATCCAAGCCTGTACAAGGCAAACAGCATCGAGTTGTCGGTAATAGGCTGACCGCGCTTAACTGGCGAATCTAGCAGGAATTCTGAGCCAGTCACATCGGCCAGGTCAGAGATAATCTTGAGTGCTTGTGTCGTCAGCGGCACAACGTGCGCCTTGCGTAATTTCATGCGCTCTGCCGGGATGATCCAGACATTATTGTTAAAATCAAACTCACTCAGCGTAGACTTGATCAGCTCGTTTGTCCTGACAAAGGTATGCGCCAGCAACATCAACCCCTGCTTCGATACGCCCTCTTCCATCCCTGCAATGTCCTTAAACAGTTTTGGGGCTTCACTGAGTTCAATGCAGGCCATGTGACGCCGCGCACGGATCGACGGCAGCACCCTGGTTAAGTTGCTCGCTGAGTGCTGCTCTAAGTAGCCCAGGTCCATCGCGTAATCCATCACCATAGTGACCCGGCCAGCCAAGCGCCTGGCGCTTTCTGGCGTATCTGCAAAATCTTGCAGGGCCTGGACGAATGTGGTGCGCGGTATTTTATCGACAGGCAGGTCACCTATTTTAGCGATGATCTGTTCCAGGGACGTTATGGTCTGGTGCTGGTGCTTGCTATTGGAAAGTGACGGCACTTTGTTATCGAGCCATTGCCTGGCCACCTCTTTAAACGATGGCACTTTGTTTTTAATCTCAGCCGGTGCTTTTTTTCGTTCGAGATTCTTTAGCCTTGCATAGGCCAGGGAGACTTCAGGATATTTACCGTATGTGATGGTCGTGCGCTTGCCAGCTACGTCGCAATCGCACTTCCATGATTTAGAGCCAGCCGCCGACACATAGAGGTATAGGCCCTCTATATCGCGGATTTTAAACGGCTTGTCTTTGGGCTTTGCTGCATCAATTTGTTTAACGGTAAGAGCCATCGCGGAAAGTAGGTAAATTTTTTGTCTTACCTACATTCTACCTACTTATCATTATTTACAATAGATGACGCCAAATTGCATGAAATGACGTTAAACCCTTGATTACAAAAGGAAAAAGGGGTTAAACCTTACTAGGCTTAACCCCTTCTTACGTGTTACTGGCGGAGATGGTGAGATTCGAACTCACGATTCAGGTTACCCCAAATGCTTCCTTAGCAGGGAAGTGCCTTCGGCCACTCGGCCACATCTCCACACTATTACAACTGCCAATTACTCAGTCGCAATCGAGACCGAGATAATAGCTGTTTGAATGATTTTGGTCAACAGTCAACCCTAAAAAATCATCTTTTCTTTTATGCACTTTCCAGACCGAAGGCTTTGTGCAGGGAGCGCACGGCCAGTTCCATGTATTTTTCGTCGATCAATACAGAGATTTTGATCTCTGATGTGGAAATCATCTGGATATTAATGCTCTCTTCCGACAAAGTGCGGAACATCTGGGACGCAATACCGACGTGGCTACGCATGCCAACGCCGACCACAGAGACCTTGGATACCTTGGAGTCACCAACGATGCTGCCGGCACCGATATGCGCCTTGACGCTGCCTTCCAGCACTTCCATGGCCTTGGTATATTCACCACGCGGCACCGTGAAAGTGAAATCGGTCTTGCCTTCCACCGATTGATTCTGGATGATCATGTCGACTTCGATATTGGCATCGGCAATAGGTCCCAGAATCTGGTAGGCGATGCCAGGTTTGTCGGGCACACCCAAAACGGTGATCTTTGCTTCATCACGGTTAAACGCGATGCCGGTGATGGTAGCTTGTTCCATGTGTGTATCTTCCTCAAACGAAATCAGGGTGCCGGAATTTGCTTCTTCTTCCAGCGGCATTAAAGGGTCAGTCAATGATGACAATACGCGGGTCGGCATGCGGTAATTACCAGCAAATTCGACCGAGCGAATTTGCAATACCTTGGAGCCCAGCGACGCCATTTCCAACATTTCTTCGAAAGTCACGGTTTTCAGGCGACGGGCATCAGACACCACCCGCGGATCAGTCGTGTAGACGCCATCTACGTCTGTGTAAATCAGGCATTCCTGCGCCTTCAGGGCCGCAGCTACCGCTACCGCAGAAGTATCAGAGCCACCACGACCCAGGGTAGTGATATTGCCCTTGTCATCCACGCCCTGGAAGCCGGTAATAATGACAATTTTGCCTGCATCGAGATCGGCTTTGACTTTGACATCATCAATCGAGGCGATGCGGGCTTTGGTGTGGGCTGAATCAGTCTTGATAGCGACCTGCCAGCCTGCATACGATACAGCCTGCTTGCCTATGGCCTGCAAGGCCAGTGCCAGCAAACCGACCGATACTTGCTCGCCGGTCGAGGCAATCATGTCGAGTTCACGTGGATCAGGTTGCGCGGAAATCTCTTTTGCGAGACCGATGATACGATTGGTTTCGCCTGACATTGCTGAAGGCACCACAACTATCTGGTGACCGGCATCATGCCATTTGGCGACGCGTTTGGCGACGTTCTTGATGCGTTCTGTCGAACCCATCGAAGTACCGCCGTATTTGTGGACGATTAAAGCCATAGATATAGAAGACTAAGGGGTGAAAAATGCGAAAAATCAACCTCTTACTGTACATGTTGCTCCGCAAAATAACAAGGCACTCTGACGCAGAAATCCTGAAGAAACAGTGGTCATTGCCGAAGTGAAAGCAAATTTTCTACAGAAAAATGGTATTTCAATTAAGAAATTTGCGCCCGATTAGCAAGAAAATGCAATGCACTATGGACTGAAATAACCGGGGAGGTCTGTGAATGACAGCCATCTTCATGGAGTATATATGACGGGCAAGCGGCTCTGTCATAGCTATATGAGCCGTGCAAATTACTTATACTCCCCTGAGTATAAGGAAAAATGATGTTTTACAAGAATTCGGCAACTATGCATCACTACAAATTACTTATTTGCATATCAATATAAGAATTCAATTGCTATGCAAATAGCTCGCCGCCGAGATTTTATAAAATTGGGGGCGCAGTTTATTTTTTGCCATACTTGGAAAACAGGCGACGCCAGCCTTCATGGCCCAGTTCACGCATGGTATCCATGTTTTTTTCATAGATCTGCTCTGCCTCAGGAAAAGCCAGAACAGCTTTGTCTATGCTATCTTCGCGCAACAGATGCAAAGTCGGGAAAGGCGCGCGATTGGTATAGTTTTCAATATCATCCGGCTCGGTACCGGCGAACTGATAATCGGGGTGGAAGCTGGCGATCTGCAGTTGCCCATCCAGCTCCACTTCTTCCAGCAGACCATCTGCGACATCCAGAAAATCATTGAAATCCAGGAAATCATTTAAGGTCATCGGGTGAATCAGCAGCGTCGTTTCGGTTTTTTCCGGATTCGTTTCTGCCAGCAACTCCAATTCACGCGCCAGATCATCCAGCAAAGCTTCCGGCGTACGGGCCTGGCTGACGATATAGCGAATTTGCTGCTTCACCTGCACAGCTTTGGCAAAGGGACATAAATTCAGTCCGATAACAGCCTTTTCCAGCCACAATTCAGTCGCTGCAATGACATCCGCAGAATTAAGGAGATTACTGGTCATGATCAACATCAAAATGAAGAAGGCCCGAGAATAACATGCCAATTTTCCATCTGCATGACATCAGAAAATTTAATGTGCTTCCGGACCATTTTCGGGCCATTCCCGGACCATTCCATCGGGCAACAGCACCTGCACCAACAGATGCTGTTATCCCTACTTATTTGTCTTCGCTGGCTATCGACTTATAAGCAAGCGCACCAAGCACTGCGCCAACAATAGGTGCTATCCAGAACAGCCACAGTTGCTGCAGCGCCCAACCACCCACGTAAATGGCAACGCCTGTACTACGCGCCGGATTAACTGACGTGTTGGTCACAGGAATACTGATCAGATGGATCAGGGTCAAGCCCAGGCCAATAGCAATCGGTGCAAAGCCCTGCGGTGCCCTGGCATCTGTCGCACCTAAAATGATGATCAAAAACATCGCCGTCATCACTACTTCAGTCACCAATGCAGCCAACAAGGAATAGCCACCTGGCGAATGATCTGCGTAACCATTGGATGCGAAACCAGCCGATACGTCAAACCCGGCCTTGCCGCTGGCGATCAGGTATAACACCCCACCCGCCACGATGCCACCCAGTACCTGGGCAATGATATATGGCAACAGCTTGTTCGCCGGAAAACGGCCACCAGCCCACAAACCGATGGAAACAGCAGGATTCAGGTGACAACCCGAGATATGCCCTATCGCATAAGCCATGGTCAACACGGTCAAACCAAATGCCAGCGATACCCCATGCAAACCGATACCCACACCCGGAAATGCGGCGGCCAGCACAGCGCTACCACAGCCACCCAGCACCAGCCAGAATGTCCCAAAAAACTCTGCACCGTATTGTTTCATTTGCTTGCTCACTTTTCTATTGAGGAATATGGATGTTAACTACCTTACTCTCATTCCCTCTAAAACTGAAAGCAAAGTGGCATCAATATAGCAAATTTTATATTGCCTTATTGTTAAAATTTGTGATGGGAAGTGTGAAAATCTGAGGTATTGCAGGCAAATTAAACATGTTTTTCAAAATCGAAAACCATTAAAAAGCTGTAAGACCGCTCACCACAGAGGCACGGAGGCACAGAGGTTCACAGAGCAAAACAAGAGGATCTGCTGATCTTCATTACCGTCCCGCTGAT
The DNA here is from genome assembly GCF_049340265.1 of Undibacterium sp. Di26W. Taxonomy (NCBI): domain Bacteria; kingdom Pseudomonadati; phylum Pseudomonadota; class Betaproteobacteria; order Burkholderiales; family Oxalobacteraceae; genus Undibacterium; species Undibacterium sp. Di26W. Next base: position 338 of record NZ_JBMPOR010000007.1, on the reverse strand, counting down.
GCACCGAAGGCCGAGCCACAGAGTAAAAGCAGAGAAGTTCTCATGATTTTGCTGTTCTTGCCTTTCTCAGTGCCCTCTGTGCATCTCTGTGCCTCTGTGTTGAGAGGTCTTGATGTTGATGTTGGTGTTGTTTTTGATCTGGTGTTACGCGTGTATTTTCCGATCGCGCAAAGCGAAACCCCCGCTAAATTGCTCTAGCGGGGGTTTCTGGATACAAGCCTGACAATAACCTACTTTCACACTGGTTGCAGCACTATCATTGGCGCGTAATCGTTTCACGGTCCTGTTCGGGATGGGAAGGGGTGGTACCGATTAGCTATGGTCATCAGGCATAACTT